>JADFHN010000031.1 GCA_022567155.1 Bacteroidota bacterium | reverse complement strand
ATCCCGCATCCAGCTTTGCTGGATGAGGGATCTTTGCCGGCAGAAAAGGAAAAGCAGTTGACCTTCAATTCGGTAAAGATTTCTCTCCCGCTAAAAGCGGAATCGGAATGACAAGAAGAGAGCGTTGTCACGACGTCGGAGAAGACTTATTATTACAAAAATTACTATTACTTGATAACCACGAACATACAACAATTGTTCATTAGTAGAAGGGACTTGGGTATGGGAGACTCTTCCTGACTCCGTCAGGCAGACGCTTCGCTCTGAGAAAGGCTCAGAAATGAATAGAAAAAGTTATTTATTTAGATATTTATGGATATTTACAGATATTTATGGATATTTACGGATATATTTAGATATGATAGCAGGATTTTTCAGAGAGAAGGAAATTGATCAATCAAGTCATGCCTTGACTAACACGTGCCCGGGATATCTATATCTGTAGTATAGTTTGCTACCTCATGATACCAGCGCCAAGTTGGCTCGCACCGGAGTTTAGCTTTCCATTACAGACAATATTTTATCCGGGCCCCAGATAAGTGGCAATCATGTTTGCTTCATCCAAAGTGCAATACCTCGATTTTTGAAGAAAACCGGTAAGGTAGCTGACGATCTCTGGTGTGAGACCGTCAAGTTTGAAGTCATCCAGGTGCGCGATAATATATTTTTTATCCGATTTTACGTCATAACCTAAACTGAAAAATGCCGGAATCTGGCTTTGCGTAAGAAACCTTAAAAATCGTATTTCAACATTGTCCGGGTCGAGTCTGACTGCCCTATTAAGGTATTTCTGAGATTTATTCAGGTAATATATTTTCTTAAACGGATTAAATAAATATCTGGCCAGAAAAGCACATGTGGAGCCTTTATAGGCGATGATCTGAGGCGACGGATCCTCAATGGATTCCAGCTTTTCGAGAAAAACAGAAATTTCTTCCGGATTCAGTTCCAGTTCAAAAAGTTCTTTCCTCAATGCGTCCGGATCAGGCTCACCAATTACACTTGCATTTGCCAAAGCCACGGCAGATAAGAACAACACCAATAACCAATGCTTCATACCTCCTTGAATATAGCTATACTTCTCCAACAGGATTCCGGTTATTTAAGTTCTTCTAAATTGGAGATTAGCGCGTAGTGCAGGTAGTGCATTTGGTTGCATAAGGAAGCGCTTCGAGATGCTTTCGGCTACTTACTACACATTCACCATAAATACCAGCACTAATTAGATTTAAAGCTACATCAATTTCATTCCTTATGGTATCATCGGGCACACCGGAACCATATCGTTTTCTCTTTCGATAGCATGGTCTTCATAGTTCTTTAAAACACATTCCACAGGTTTTAATTACCGGGAATTAAAGTAGTTAATCAGAATTATTTGCCTCTATCTCCGGTCAGATTCATAAATCTGAAGAGCATCATAATGCGCCCTGACAATGTTATTATAGCTTTCAGCAAGTTCGGTTTCTCCAAACCGGTCCATGGTTCTTGACAAGCTTTGGAGGATTACCAGATGCTTTTGTATTTCAAGACCAATCTGAATATCATTTTCAATATAGTAGCCTAATTGTTCGTCAGAACGGGTTGCCAGTTTTTCGGCAATTTCTTTTGCATTATCTGTTTCGCCTAACCTTAAAAGCAATTCAACTATAGTTGCGCTGGTATAATCATAGGGTATTGAAATATCAGGCATTTTTGATAAACTCGTATGGATAACCCGTGAGGCTTTTTCCTCCTTTTCTTCATTTATGAGGGCTTCAGCAAGTGTATTGAAACTGGACCTGTGATTAAGAATGAAATTGCGGTAATCTTCATTGTAATACACGTCCGGATTATCCACTTCCCGGAAATAAAAATTATTCATCATATTCTCATACATCAGATCTGTATTGACAAATTCACCGCCGGATGTATTCTCGATAGGTAATAGACGGTAAGCCTGTCCTTCCTGGATAAGGTACTTGTCAAAATTGAAATTCACACCCTGCCGTGATGTATTGTTGAAATAAATAGGTCGCTCCCAGTTATTTGTAGTAATAAGATCCAGGATCATCAGGTCTTTCTTTTCCAGTACATTTCCTTTCATTCTCCAGTTCATCCGTTTTACCAGAAGGTCGAGTTTGTCATCCGGAATAATTCCCATGCCTGTAACTTTTGCACTGTCTATGTCCAGGTAAAATTCTTTGTTCGGAACCATATTGTACTCTCCATACTGGCTTTTATTCCGTAACTGGGGGTTCTCGTTCTTAATAAGCTGGATATATTGCCTGGCGTTGATGGGATTATCAATAAGTTTCCTGTAAAAAAGTACATCGTTCGGACCATCCTGGCGATATTGCTTCAACGATAGTGTGAAGGGGAATGGTTCGGATTCATACGCCGGACGGGTCATCTGGCCAATGTACCAGTCCGTATTGGCATAACTCAATACCACTACCCGCACGTCTGTCCGGAACCCTTCCACTTCCTGGACGTACCACAGTGGAAATGTGTCGTTATCGCCTCCGGTAAACAGAATTGCATTAGGTGCACATGAAGCCAGGAAATTTTTGGCAGAGTCAACCGAAAAGTATCTATGGCTTCGATCGTGGTCATCCCAGTTTTGCTGTGCCATGATGACGGGTGCAATCAAGCCAATGAGTGTGGCGATACCGGTTGCGACCATGCCATTATTCAGGTATTTCCTGAGCAGCGATGACATGCCGATAACGGATATTCCGATCCACAATGCAAAGGCATAGTAAGACCCGGCATAAATATAATCCCGTTCCCGGGGTTCCACGGGAGGTGAATTGAGATAGAAAATTAACGCTACCCCCATAAGCAAAAACAACATCAGCACAAAGCCGAAGCTCTTCGGATGTTTTTTAAAATTATAAAAAAAGCCAATCAGCCCAAGAAGTAGCGGAATCATAAAATAATTGTTTCGGGCACGATTTTCGGTAATGGATGGCGGGGCATCTTTCATGGCAAGTATTGGCGACAGCCAGTCGGCGTCCTGGATATCACTTTGCCGGCCTGCAAAATTCCACATAAAATACCGCAGGTACATAAACCCAATCTGATGCTTCAGAAAAAAGATAATATTGTCGGCAAAATTAGGCACTTCGCCTTCTCTGAGGCCCAGTATTTCCCTGTAACGACGCGGATGATTTCCGGATGAACTCCACACACGAGGCAAAATGGTGGTTTGGGAAGGATCGTAAACGTATTCAATCTTGCGATTTGCAATTTCATACTCCTCTTCGCCCTTTACATAAACAGGAGCCCCCACTTTCCGATCTATTACTTCAGCGGTAAAATACTGGCCGAAAAGCAGCGGGCGGCTTCCGTATTGTTCTCTTTTAAGGTAGCTCACAACACTCATGATGTTTTCCGGGTCATTTTCATCAATCGGTGGATCGTAAGCCGAACGAATAACAACAATTGCGTAAGAGGAATAACCAATCAGGATGAATGCAAAACTCAGTAAAGCGGTATTAAGCAGTTCTTTGTTGTTCTTCTGCGACCAGATTATACCATAGATCAGCGCCCCCAGAAAGAGAATAGAAAAAGTAATAATACCGGAGCCAAACGGGAGGCCCATTGCATTAACGAAGAAAACCTCAAAACTTGCTGCAATGGTAGGCAGGCCGGGAATAACGCCTATGTTAATGATTAGCACGATTATTCCGGATATGAGCAAAGCCATGATTATACCGGTCCAGGTCACCACTTTTTTTGTTTTCCTGAAGTAATAGATAAGAGCCAGGGCCGGTAATGTTACCAGATTCAGAAGGTGAACGCCAATAGAGAGCCCCACCATGTAAGCCAGAAAGATCAGCCACCTGTTGGCCCGGCTGCTATCTTCGATCAGTTCCCATTTCAATATGGCCCAAACCACGAATGCAGTAAAAAAAGAAGACATACCATATACTTCTGCCTCACCGGCCGAAAACCAGAATGAATCGGAAAAGGTAAAGGCAAGGGCGCCCACAACCCCGGCGCCCATCAAGGTCCATGTCTGGTAGGTAGTGGCCATTCCCTTTTCAACACCCATGATTTTTCTGCCAAGCAATGTGATGGTCCAGAACATAAACAATACCGTAAAGCCGCTGCTGACCACACTAACCATATTGATCCAGAAAGCCACCCGCTCCACATCCCCCAGGGCCAAAAACGAAAAGAGTCGTCCGATAAGAAGGAATAAGGGGGCGCCGGGAGGGTGCGGCACCATTAGTTTGTATGAAACCGCGATAAATTCACCTGCATCCCAGTAACTGGCAGTCAGTTCAACCGTTAGTGTGTAAACCAGCATGGCAATCAGAAATACAAGCCATCCGGTAATATTGTTGATTTTCTGATATGGTGTCATTCAGATATGAAATTATTTAAACAATTGACGAAAATAGTAATAATTGAGAATTGAATATTAAATCCGGATCATATTTTGGTTATTAAAACGAAAAATAACCTGTAACAGATATAAATGTAATGGGAAGAATTATACATTAACATAATGGTTAATATTAGGGGAATTACATATATGGATCTGAGCGGACCCATCCGAATGGCTCAGCCAGCGGCCGCCAAAGGCTTGCCGACAACGCGGCCGGGCGGACGCTCAGATCAGTTTTAGTAACTTTGTTGTCCCGTTATAAACCACAATACTGCCGACAGGCAGTAAACGAACGCCTCGCAGTGTGTCACAGGAGTAGTTCGAAGGTAAAACCTTGCCGCAAGTCCTTAGTGCCACCAACGATTGGCAGAACTACGGAAGATTATCGCCTGCCTGCCGAAGCCTTGGCTCGTCCGGCAAAGGCAGGGAAAACATTGAGGTGTTCTTGACTTTTTCCTTAGGGATCCTCCATAGGAGTCTCCGAAGGAGTCCTAAGGACCTTCGGACCTTCGGGGTTGGTTCTAATTTGTGTCCCCGCCTGCCATCCTAAGCCCATCTGCGGGGGCGGGCAGGAAGACAAAATGAACAAAAGAGAAATCATTGCCGGTCTCTACGTGGATTAGTTGACAAGCTAATAACAACAGCATTTGAAATGGTACCTGATTTACCAGAAAATATCGTTCAAATTTTATCTTTTGAGCTGTGCTAAAAACAGAAGTAAGTGTGAAACGTTTTTAACTCACATCAAATTTAACGGCAATAGATTCAGCATACTACAGATCATACTGATAGCGTAAATAAAATGTGGCTAAAGCCAACTAATATTATTTGACTGATTGCCAGTTGCTTAAAAGCAACTGGAATGGGTGTTGGGTACCTCTTTGTTGAAAATAGGATTGAGAATTGAATATCACACTTAAAGCAGATTTTGGATATAATAACGAAAATTAAAAGATGGAGGATACGTATGTTCTATAATAAATCATGCATGAATTAATCTGATTGGGTTTAATAAACTGCGTTTAATACCCTTATTCTGAACCAATTATCCGGGCTGCGTTTTGTATTTGTGAATCACATTTTTTTGGCACTATTTATAAACAGATACATAAAACCATAGCCAAAGTAAAAAAACCGGCACATAACTGAAAAGCACAATCAGCACTGCAACTTCGCGTTTTTTCTTTACAGCAAAGTGAATACCATACATCAGGATAGCCCAGTAAATGATTTCAAAGATATTCAACGCTTTCAACGGATAGTGCCATTTGGAAGCCACTTCCTCATAATCAACCAGGTTCATCAGAGAAAATGGGTAAAAAGCGCGTATCTCAAACAGGTTAGGGTCAGTGAAAACATACATAAAGTATATTATTTTAAGCATTTCGGGAATCAGAAAAAGGGTTTCGGCAATCATGGCAATCTGCCAGCATTTTCTGAAAGAAATTTTATATCCAAAGGCAAAACTTCCAAGCCAGAGAATAAACCCGGTAAATGTGAACTTCCATAAATAAAAAAACGGGATAGTCAGGTATTGAAAGGCATTGATCAGATTAAGTACTCCTATTTGGCCGCGTGATTCAAGCACTTCGAATGCTGCAGTTTCATTTTCAACAAAATTTTTCTTAATCAACAGAACCAGAAATGTGATCAGGCACAGGAAAACAAAGTACAGTCGTTTATCAATTTCAAAAAATTCCCTGACCTTTTTTTCAAAGTGCATCGTTATTTTATTTTTAAATGCGATTTAAGTACCGCCTCTAAGGGGCAAAAATAGACTTCATTATGTAATTTTGCCGGCGTCTATGCGTAGTTTTTTTGCAATCATATTAATCGTATCAGCAACCGCAGCCAAATCAGCTCAGCCTGACTCGATTGAACTCCTTTTGTCGAATGTTAAAATTCAAATTGAAGCCACCGAGGCTATCAATGACATGTATAATTTTAAATTCGACCGTGCTGAAATGCAGTTTCGCTGGATCAGGCAAAAACATCCGGATCATCCGCTGCCGTATTACTTGCTTGGATTGAGCCAGTGGTGGAAGATCATGCCGGATATTTCGAATACCACATGGGATGACATATTTGTGGATTATATGGATACATCGATTGAGAAAGCCGAGGTGCTGTACGAAAACCCCAAAAACCGACTGGAAGCTTCCTTTTTTCTTGCCGCGGGATATGCCATGAAAGGACGGCTGTATTCTGAAAGAGGAAGCTGGGTTAAGGCGGCAAATGCAGGAAGACGGGCGTTGAAATATCAACGCGAAAGCAAAAACATGCATTACTTAAGCCCTGAATTTCTCTTTGGAGATGCGCTCTATAACTATTATTCGGTGTGGATTCGCGAAAACTATCCCTTATTACGGCCGATCATGATCCCGTTTCCTAAAGGCGACAAAGCGCTGGGGATTGAGCAATTGCGGCAAGTAGCAAGAAATGCGTTTTACACCCGTACGGAAGCACAATTGTTTTTAATGCGAATACTGGCATTGGAAGAGCACGACATTCCGGCGGCGCTGCAGGTGTCAGAATACCTGCACACAACTTTTCCTGATAACCCCTATTTTCACCGGTTTTATGCCCGGATCATCTATTCTTCAGGCAGGCGATCGCAGCTTGAAAAGATTTGCCTTGAAATAATTGAACGGATAGATTCAGGACAGACCGGATACGAAGCCAACAGCGGCAGGTATGCCGGGTTTTTTCTTGGCCAGTACTATGAATCGCGAAGAATGTGGAATAATGCAAAAAAATATTATGAACGTTCCGTTGAATTTGGAGAGGAAATTGAGGCATTTGAGACAGGTTATTTTCTTTACTCCTTGCTTCATCTGGCACGTATTGCCGAGTCTGAAAAAGCGTATCATACAGCGAACGAATACCTTAGACGAATAAAGAAATATGCCAGGCGGAAACGGCCTGTTTACAAGGAAGCGAAAACGGATTTGAAAAGGATACGGAAAAAGCAAAAATCAGCTAAGTAAAAATGTATATCTTAGCTGAAAATTTACCGGGATGACAGACTTCTATAAACTGGATGATATCGACAGGAAAATCCTGCATATTCTGCAGAAAAGCGGCCGGATCACAAATGCGCAACTGAGCAAAGAAATTGGTTTATCACCGGCTCCGACACTGGAGCGAGTAAAAAAACTGGAATTATCCGGTGTGATTAAAAGTTATCATGCAAAGCTTGACAGGGAGCAAATCGGACTTGGGGTGAGCACCTTTATTCTTGTATCGCTAAAAGGCCATAATAAAGAAAATATTCAAAAGTTTACGGAAAGTATCAGCGAGATTGATGAGATCATAGAATGCCACCACATTACCGGTTCGGGAGATTTTATTTTACGTGTGGTGTCTAAAGATATTGCCTCTTATCAAAAGCTGATGATCGAAAAAGTTACTGAAATTACCGTTGTAGATAATCTTCAGTCGATTGTGATACTTTCTACTTTTAAGGATAGTATGGTGTTGCCCATACAGAATTAAAGCATATCAGGACAAATGACGAAAAGTAAGGGAACCCTCGTATTGGATAATACCCAGATTAAACGGAAAATAACACGGATTGCCTACGAGATCTATGAAAACAATTTCAAAGAAAAGAAGTTGTTTATTGCAGGTATTTCAGGAGGAGGATATGTGCTTTCACAGATGTTGAAAAAATGCCTTGATAAGATTTCTCCTATCCAAACGATGCTGCTTGAAATACACCTCGATAAATCTTCGCCTTCCAGAGGAGAAATAAATATCGACGGACACCTTAAAAACGTCAGAAATCATGTAGTCATAATGGTGGACGATGTGCAAAATACGGGAAGAACATTTACCTACGGTATGCGACCGTTTTTAAATATCAACGTAAAGAAAATCGAAGTGGCAGTTCTGGTAAACAGAGACCATTCGCAATTTCCGGTAGCGCCTACATATACTGGTTATGAACTTTCTACCACACTTGATGAACATATAAATGTGGTTCTGGAGAAAGGTAAAATGGGCGTATATCTTTATTGATAATTATTATGGGGAATATTTTTTGTCTGACAGAGTGGTCATCAGTAAAGGTATAAACATTCGCATTGCCGTAAACTTGTGAATTCTATAATATTTAAAGATACATAAATAGGACTCTGTAATTAGTTAACCATGTCATCACAACAACCGGAAATCAGAAGGGTAACCACACACCAGCTTCAGGCAATGAAGCAAAGAGGGGAAAAGATCTCAATGCTGACTGCCTACGACTATTCGATGGCCCGGTTGCTCGACGGCGCCGGGATTGACGTAATACTGGTAGGCGACTCAGCGTCAAATGTAATGGCAGGGCATGAAACCACCCTGCCCATTACGCTCGACAATATGATATATCATGCCTCGTCGGTGGTACGGGCAGTCAAACGAGCCCTTGTAGTGATTGATATTCCATTTGGGTATTATCAAAGTAATTCTTCCAAAGCGCTGCGTTCGGCCATACGGATCATGAAAGAATCTGGGGCGCATGCAGTTAAAATGGAAGGTGGAATTGAAATCCGTGATTCGGTGGAACGAATTCTTACGGCAGGTGTGCCGGTGATGGGACATCTGGGCCTGACACCTCAGTCAATATATAAGTTTGGCACCTATACGGTGCGTGCCCGGGAAGAGAAAGAAGCAAAAAAATTACTGGATGACGCCCGGATCCTTGAAGAATGTGGTTGTTTTAGCATAGTACTGGAAAAAATACCTGCTGATTTGGCGGGGCAAGTTGCCGAAAGCGTTTCAATACCTGTTATCGGTATCGGTGCAGGCGGCGGGGTGGACGGACAGGTACTGGTCATGCAGGATATGCTGGGTATAACCAAGGAATTTAAACCCAGGTTTTTAAGAAGGTATGCCGATCTTGACCAGATCGTGACCGACGCTGTTAGCCATTATATCAGAGATATTAAGTCCGGAGATTTTCCGAACGAAAAAGAAGAGTACTGATTTGCTTACTTTCAGACAAAATCAATCCACCTCCTGGGTTGCGCAATGAGAATACCAGTTAATTATAAGTACTTGAATAACAGGATTAATAATATTGTATTTTTTTGATTTCGGGCCATACATTATATAATAGCGGGAAGAACCTTTTATATAACCCCTTCTCCAACCTTACCAAAAGCAAGGTCACTTGTAAATGACCTTGCGTCAACATTGGTTAAACCGGCGTTGTATCTCTTCAAGGTTCTCTGTCGAGTAACCTTGAAGTGAGAAATAGGAATGGAAGCAACATGTCCGACCGGCGGGCTTCCGCGCCAGCAATAGGGTTTTCTTTCAGAGGGAGAATAGCGACAGTAGAACATCATGAATTTTACTCCACTTTACTTCAGACTTCCTGCCCGCCGTTGCTTAAGGCCATCGCATGGCAGGCGGGCGCTTCGCTCTGAGGCCCCCATAAATGCATTCAACTTATAGAAAATGAACTATTCTGAAAATCGTATATAATAGTAAACATGAAATAACAAATGGGTGTGTTGGTAACAGTTCAAATGTAAATAGTCAACCACAACCGCCCATCACCACCCCTGGTGTCATCCCGAATCCAGCTTTGCTGGATGAGGGATCTTTGCCATAAAGAAAAGAAAGATCTCCTAATGTGCCCTTTTTCAGAGGGGCCCTTCATTACTTTGTGATTTTTACAAAAAAGACTGGGCGACCGCCTGCCCGCTGAAATCCCGATAGCTATCAGGGATGAAGGAGGGAAGAATCTCACGAACTTGACTATGTTTTAATTGGGAGATTCTTCCCGCCCGCCTGACGGTGTTCGGGCGCGGCGCTCCGCATTAAGACCACAACCGGATATTAGAATTCTCCTTGCTCCGCTCTGAAAAAGGGTAAATTATGGGAGTCGGGTACTGACTATATATTTTGATAAGGATTTTTTCCTGAGGCATCGGGGTCGAAATGACAGGAGAGAGCGCTGTCACGGCGCCAGAGAGGACTTATTATCACGAAAATCATTATTACCTGATTATCAAGAATATACAACAATTGTTCATTAGTAGAAAGGACTCAGGAAACGAGATTCTTCCTGCCTGCCGAAACGACAGTACAGGCAGACATGATTTCCTGCCACAGTACTTTATATGGAGGGCAGGTTTGCTTCTTTTTCATCAAGGAAAAAGAAGGAATAACCATTATTTTCATTCACTGAAATAGAACCGGATGTTTAACGCCAATTGACGATGAAGTTATTTATAGGAGTATGACCGGCAATTAGGTCGTAGGGCGACCCTGTGACCAGGGAGGTGTTTCAGCGATTTTGGGTCATGTGTTGAACAAAACGGGAAAAAGCAGGCCATCCATCTTTGGAAGTAATTGATTAACTCTTCAATCGATTATCGCCTGGTAAGTGAGTACCTGAAATTTCTGATGGATATCGCCGTGAATTGCCGGGTAAATTTGTGTCATAAATGTAGCTATAAGTTCTTCCTCCGGGTCCAGCCAGTAACTGGTGCTGAAATAGCCGCCCCAGGAATAATTTCCCACAGAACTCAGCATAAGGTGCTTCTGATCTTCTGACACTAATGAAAATCCCAGTCCGAAAGGGGTTCCGCCCCATATCCTCATCTTTCCGATCTGGTTGGTGGTCATCAGATCAATGGTTTTCCTGCTGAGCAACCGGTGGTTTTTGTATTCGCCGCCGTTTACAAGCATTTGCATGAATCTGGCATAATCCAGTGCGGTGGTATTTATCCCCGCGCCTCCTGAAAAGTAGCTTTTGCCCCCTTCAAAAGGATAATTGTATGAAAGTTCTTCAGAAACATGAATGCCGTCCTCCTCTTCGGCATATATGGTCACAAGCCTGTCCACTTTTTCGTCAGGTAAATAAAAATAGGAATCGGTCATGCCCAGCGGTATGAATATTCGTGTATGGAAAAATTCTTCCAGACTCATTCCCGACAAGACTTCGATCAGGTAACCCAATACATCGGTATTTAATCCATAAGTCCATTTTTCACCAGGTTCGTGAAGAAGAGGTTGTTTTGCAAGCAATTTGATCTTGTCGCCTAACCGGGCGTCTGATACCACAAAACCATCCGGTATATCTTCTTTTTCATAAAAAAACCGCATTTCAGGATTTATAAAACCATATCCGATCCCGGATGTGTGGGTAAGCAGGTGCCTGATCGTAATGTCGTTTTTGGCTTGTTTTGTGCTATAGGTTTCTTTGTCTAAATCAATTTCAGTAATTACTGTTGGGCTTTCAAACTCCGGGATATACATAAAAACCGGATCATCCAGTAAAAATTTACCTTCCTCGTACAGCATCATCACAGCAACACTGGTTATAGCTTTTGTCATAGAGGCAATCCTGAAAATATCATCTGTCTGCATGCTGTCTTTCGATTCAATTTCATTGAAACCGAAACTCTTATAATATACGATCTTACCTTGGCGGGCAATTAATGCCACACCTCCTGGAATCCAGTTATTGTCAATATATTCATTCACAAGGTTATCGATTCGCTGTAGCCGCTCGCCTGACATCCCCACTTGTTCTGGAGTCGCCTGTGTGAGTATATTTTCGCGGGTTTTACGGAAGGTATTTTCCTGATTCGGTGCCATGCATCCTGCAATGAATATGAGCAGGATCAGAGCAGCATGTACTTTTTTCATCATGATTCTGACTTAGTGAGGTTTTTAGTTAGAATTTTGGGTATGTAATAAAATTCAGACGGTTTTAAAAAGGGCAATATGGTAATTTACTATATAAATTCCAGTCACTTGCACCTGTTTTCAGTATTGGGACTCCCGTTTTGGAAAAATATCATCCAAATTTTAACTTTCAGGTCATTTTTTTAAAATGTATGGGCAGGAAGAGATGGTAATTTGAGAATTTTACTTTTGAAAATCCAGTCACTTGCACAAAGAAATCACCTGTTTGCTTTCTTCATCTTCCAATTCGGAAAACCACACGGCCGAATACGTTTCATAAATTCCCACACCCATTGCTCCCCATTTCACCTTGGCCCAAATGCCACTGTTGATCATTACCGGATGATGCGCCGGACTGTTCTGCCAGGCCACTAGTGATTCTCCCGGATCGGCTCCATCCGACGAATAGTAAAGAATTTCGTATCCTTTACTGTCAAATCCTGCAATTTCCAGCGGCTTGTTCCACATGCAGGTAGCCTTTTTATGATCAGAAGTATAACAGCATGATGTCCAGTTCCCTTTTTTTGACCAGGAGTGAGGATTGCATTTGGCGTCTTGTTTAAATGTGTAGTTTTCAACCAGGTCCCGTACATGCGTTCTTGCAACTTTTGACAGGGATTGCGAAAAGGGTATGGATTCCAGGTCAATTGTTTCTCTATATGTATTGATCAGTTTAAAGAGTTCGGCTTCATCATGGGTGAGGCAAACCATGGAATCGGAAACCCTGTCAGGAATAAAAAAAAGGCTAAAATTCAGTATGAATATAAGTTTCAAACACATTAGCAAATTATACGAATTAATTATTTGTTTGTTCCCATTTTTGTATGATTTAATACCTTCCTAAACAGGCTGTAATTTATTAACTTCGCCAGCCGAATGAAGATCCGGCAGCATTTTAAAAGCAGGTTGTTTGCATCGGCGATATACCACTTCAATGCCTGAAACTTCAGCATAATATTGCAATAAAATTGCAATATCTTATTATTAAACTGATTTTAATATTTTATTCATGAACGGACGAACGATAACATTTGAAAATGGCAATTTGCAGGTACCTGATAACCCGATAATTCCATTTATTGAAGGCGATGGTACGGGTGTTGATATCTGGCCAGCAGCACAGAAAGTTTTGGATGCGGCTGTTAGCAAAGCCTTTAATGGAACAAGGTCACTAGCCTGGAAAGAAGTGCTTGCCGGTGAAAAATCATATAATAAATCCGGTGAATGGTTGCCGGCTGAAACGCTCCAGGCGTTCAGGGAATACCGGGTGGGTATAAAAGGACCGTTAACTACTCCGGTAGGAGGAGGTATCAGGTCGCTGAATGTAACCTTGCGCCAGGAACTTGACCTGTATGCATGTGTCAGACCGATCCGGTGGTTTAAAGGTACCCCATCGCCCGTAAAAAATCCGGGAAAAACAGATATGATCATATACAGGGAAAATACGGAAGATATTTATGCCGGAATTGAATTTCAGGAAGGTACGGAGGAAGCAGAAAAATTTGCCCGTATCTTACAAGAAAATTTTCCTGACAAATTTAAAAAAGTACGATTCCCCGATACGACCGGTTATGGGATAAAACCGGTCTCAAAAGAAGGGACAGAAAGGCTTGTACGGGCTGCTATCGAACATGCATTTGAACAAAAACGCGACTCTGTAACCCTTGTACATAAAGGAAATATTATGAAGTTCACCGAAGGTGCTTTCCGTGACTGGGGCTACGGTTTGGCTAAAAGTGAATTCGGGGCTGTTGATTACAAGGGGGGGCCCTGGCAGGTTATTGAAAAAGACGGCCACAGTGTGATTATAAAAGATGTAATTGCAGATGCTTTTCTGCAGCAAATCCTCACGCGTCCTGCCGAATATGCCGTGATAGCCACGCTGAATCTTAATGGCGACTATATATCAGATGCGCTTGCTGCCATCGTTGGCGGCATTGGGATTGCACCAGGAGCTAACATTAACTACACCTCGGGTACAGCAATATTTGAAGCTACACATGGCACAGCGCCGAAATATGCCGGCCAGGATAAAGTAAATCCCGGGTCATTGATACTTTCTGGCACAATGATGCTGGAGCACATGGGCTGGCAGGAAGCTGCAGATATTATTTATAAAGGATTGTCTGCAGCTATATCAGCCAAACGCGTAACATATGATTTTCATCGGTTGATGGAAGGGGCAACGTTATTGAAATGTTCTGAATTTGGCGATGAGATTATTGCCAGAATGTAACTCGTTATAAAGCAAAAGACAGAGAGGCTTTGTGCATATATTTAGCGTAATGCCACTTTTGTTTTTCGACATTTGGGTGTATTTTTATAGGTAAGGCAATCTGGAATATATGGCAATTAAAATATTAAGTGCATCGCAGATCAAAGAGGTAGATGCGTACACTATTCTGCACGAACCGATCGCATCCATTGACCTGATGGAACGCGCCGCGGCAGCCTTCACCGAATGGTTTGTCAGCAAATTCGATAAAAGACACCTGACATACATTGTATGCGGCACAGGAAACAACGGAGGAGACGGTATGGCAGTGGGCAGGATGCTGTATGACCGTGATTATGAGGTGTCGGCCTGCGTGGTAGGGCCGGGCAAAGGATCGGGGGATTTTCAGATCAACTATGAAAAACTGAGCCACGACATTACCATTCCTGTTGTTCTGGATGAGAATGACCTTCCGGACTTTAAAAAAACAGATGTTATCATTGACGCTATTTTCGGGTCCGGTCTTACACGCCGGCCATCAGGTATCCATGCATTTATTATAAAAAAAATGAATGATGCCAGGGCAAAACGGGTATCTGTCGATATATCTTCCGGATTATTTTGCGACAGCTCGTCGATAAATAACATTTCGGTGAAAGCCGATTATACGATTTCATTTCAATTACCTAAAATGGCATTTCTTATGCCTGAAAATGATGCCTGTGTAGGTGAGTGGCACGTGGTGGATATCGGGCTGGACCATGAATTTATTAATCGGCAAATTACGCACTTTCATCTGCTGACCGAAAATTTCCTGCGTCCATTCATTTTCCCCAGAAATAAACATGCGCACAAGGGAGACTTCGGCAAAGGTCTTTTAGTTACAGGTAGTTACGGAAAAATGGGGGCTTCTGTACTGGCATCAGGTGCTTTTATGAGATCCGGCGCCGGGTTGCTTACGGTACTGGTTCCAAAATGCGGCTATATCATATTGCAGACAAGTGTGCCAGAGGCAATGGTGATGGCCAGTGGCAAAGAAATGATAGAGGATAAGCTGCCATCACTCGAGGGTTATGATGCAATTGGCATCGGGCCGGGTATTGGTACACACGAAGAAACGGTGAAAGCAGTAAAAACAATTCTGCAACTTTCCGACAGACCTGTGGTAATTGATGCGGATGGATTAAACATTCTGGCTGAAAACAGAAAATTACTGGATATTGTGCCTTCACGTAGTATTCTTACGCCCCATCCAAAAGAATTTGAGCGGCTCGCAGGTGCGGCTCAGGATGATTTTAGCAGGATAAACAAACTGAAACAGTTTTCAAAAATGTTGAACTGTTATGTGATTCTGAAGGGGGCACATACGGCTATTGCAACTCCTGAAGGGAATATATATTTTAATCCTACCGGTAATCCGGGGATGGCAACCGGAGGAAGCGGTGATGTGCTTACCGGAATAATTACATCGTTGCTGGCACAACACCAAAGCCCGTTCCATGCAGCTGTTCTTGGGGTATATATGCACGGACTGGCCGGCGATTTTGCAAAAGAAAAAGTAGGTGAAGAAGGCCTGATCGCCTCCGATATAATTAATAATATCCCCGAAGCGTTGATTTATCTTCACAAACGTGCTTGATCAGGAAAAAAGCCTTGTTTTTTAGATATTTCAGACCTTTTCGGATAAATTTTCTGTAAATGCTGGTAACCATTTGCAGTGTTCACCGTATTAATGAATATAAAAGTGAATTTTATGGTGTGAAATTTGCTTTTAATAACCTGACGTAATGAAATACCTGATTTACATTGTACTTTTTGTTGCACTGGCCTTGCCGGGGTTATCGGTAGCGCAGTCAGGTGATGTGCTTTTGGCTTTTGATGAGACTTCCTTTACCGAAAAAAACCGGATTGAGCTTTACCCGAACCCTGCGGTTGCCTACATCAATATCGAAATCAAGGAATCAGAGCTGTCGGACCCCCAATTTGTTTTATACAGCATTATTGGAAATAAAATTAAAATTGAACCTGAGGTTATCAGCGATAATAAGTTCAGGATTGAGCTAAAAGAACTGCCTGCCGGTTACTATCTGCTATCTATCAAAGATTCAAAGACCAACTTCAAGCGGACATACAAGTTCTTAAAACGCTGATTCTTTCTGCCTTCAGTAATTATGCACGAGCTTTAATATTCTCTTTTTCTGAGGGAACGCAGCGGGCGATGAATCTCTCCAATGGTACCCTCACCGAAATGAGACTCTTCGTCTCGATGTATAGGTATCGGAACTCTGAGAAAGAGCTTGGTAGTGAGTAATTTAAAGGGTTAGAATCAGGAAAGCTGGTTTTATTGGAATGGGTGTGAGATGATGAGTTCCGCAAGAGCATGCATCCATGACAAATATTGCTTTTAATTCATTTGATGATATTTAAAAAAGAAAGCCCGAAGAGTAACATGTACTAAAATGCTGCATTTCCAGGTGTTCGCGGAAAAGGAATGACATCCCGGATGTTTCCCATGCCCGTAATAAACTGTACCATTCTTTCAAAACCCAGGCCAAATCCGCTATGTGGCGCCGTACCAAACCTGCGTGTATCCAGATACCACCACAAGTCTTTTTCATCAATGCCCAACTCACGTATGCGCATTTTGAGCACATCGTACCGTTCTTCCCTTTGTGATCCGCCAATGATCTCACCGATACCCGGAAAAAGCACATCCATGGCAGCTACGGTTTTATCATCATCGTTGAGTCGCATGTAAAACGCTTTGATCGATATGGGGTAATTGTAAAGGATTACCGGCTTTTTAAAATGTTTTTCAACAAGGAATCGTTCATGCTCCGATTGCAGGTCCATACCCCACTCATTTACCGGAAACTGAAATTTCCCTTTCTTATTGGGTTTTGAGTTTTTCAGTATGTCAATAGCGGCCGTGTAGGTTAGCCTTTCGAACGGATTGGCTGTAATAAAACCGAGCCGGTCGATCAGGTTCATTTCACTCCGCTGATGTTGTGGTTTCGATTTATCTTCGTCTTCTGCGCGTTTTGTTAAATATTCGAGGTCTTCTCTGCAGTTTTCAATCGTATAGCTGATAATATACTTTACAAATTCTTCTGCGAGGTCCATGTTATCGTTCAGGTCGTAAAAGGCCATTTCCGGTTCAATCATCCAGAATTCGGCCAGGTGCCTCGCCGTGTTGGAGTTTTCTGCCCTGAAGGTAGGTCCAAAAGTGTACACATCAGACAGGGCAAGGGCCGCCAGTTCGGCTTCAAGCTGTCCGGATACCGTAAGGTTTGTTTCTTTTCCAAAAAAATCCTTACTAAAATCTGCATGCCCCTTTTCA
The DNA here is from genome assembly GCA_022567155.1 of Bacteroidota bacterium. GTDB lineage: Bacteria > Bacteroidota > Bacteroidia > Cytophagales > Cyclobacteriaceae > SZUA-230. Next base: position 24,361 of record JADFHN010000031.1, on the reverse strand, counting down.
TCAACAGGTGGGTGAACCGGGTCTAACATAGTCACCCGGAACATCTCGCCCGCCCCTTCGGCATCGGATCCGGTAATGATAGGGGTGTGCAGGTAATAAAATCCTTTATCATTAAAAAATTTGTGAATTCCATATGATACGGCATGCCTTATTCGTAAAACAGCCCCGAAGGTGTTGGTACGCGGACGTAAATGTGCAATTTCACGAAGAAATTCAAGTGAATGCTTTTTTGGCTGGAGTGGATATTTTTCAGGATCCGAATTACCATAAATATGGATCGACTCTACCATAATTTCAACATCCTGACCTTTTCCCATAGATTTTGTAAGCATACCGGTGACTGATAAACATGCACCTGTCGTGATACGTTTAAGAAGCGCTTCCTCCATTTTTTCGAAGTCAACTACGGCTTGCATATTTTGCAGGCAAGACCCGTCGTTGAGGGCAATAAACCTGTTGCTTCTGAACGTGCGTACCCATCCTTTGATGTTGACTCTTGTACCAACTTTTTCGGTGGTTAACAGGTCTTTGATCTTCGATCTTTTAGTAATCGCTTCCATTTTAAAATCAAAATGCGAAAAGTGGTCTATCTATGTAGAGTCTGTCCATAAAGTCCGAATTTCAAAAAAAAATGTCGTGCCTGCCAGCAGGCAGGAATGACTTTTTGTATTGACCCACCCCCTACACACCCGCCTGCGGCGGGGGAATAATTGGTATTCCTGCCTGACGGCAGTAAGGGCAGGCATGGCATATTTTTTAATTCTCCAATCATCATTACTTTAAAGACAGACACTATGTAGTCTGAAGTGCCGCAAAGGAACTATATTTAAGGGATTTTGGCAATGCATTGAGGAAAATATAATATTTTTGAATCATTCGGGAATAACTAAAATCCGGGCATCCGGAAATGTAAATGCAAAGACTTGGATTAAGTCAGACAATAACGCAAAAACTGTCTCCGCAGCAGATACAGTTTATTAAACTTCTGCAGGTTCCTACTGCCGAGCTGGATACCCGTATCGAAGAAGAACTTGAGATAAACCCGGCGCTTGAAGAAGGGAAAGAGGAAGATATAACCGAAATAGATTCCACCGAAGACCAGGACTTTGAGGAGGAAAAACTCCAGGATATTTCGGATGAAATCAACGTAGAGGATTATATAAGGGAGGAGGATTATACCGGATACAAAATGCAGGGCGATGGTGTGACGGAGGAAGACAAAGATTTTCCGATACCTACCCTTAGTTCACTTAATGAGTCCTTACTGACCCAGCTGGGATTTCTTGGATTAAACAAATACGAGCTTGCAATTGCTGAGCAGCTTATTGGCAGCATTGAAAATGATGGCTACATTCGGCGCGACATGGAAGCCATTGTCAATGATCTTGCCTTTAGTCAGAATATTGAAACAAATTTTGAAGATGTTGAAGCTATTTTATTAAAAATACAGGAATTTGACCCTCCGGGTATTGCCGCCAGGAACCTGAAGGAGTGTTTGCTGCTTCAGCTTGAAAGAAAGAAAAACCAGTCTGCAGAGGTTGATCTGGCTATTAAAATCCTTGATGAATGTTTTGATGAGTTCACAAAAAAACACTACGATAAAATAATAAAAAAGCTTGATATTGGGTCGGAATTAATGCTTAAGGATGCAGTTGATATTATCATAAAACTCAATCCCAAACCCGGTGATGCATCTGTCACCTCCTCAAAATCACAATTTATAATTCCTGATTTTATTCTTAGTAATTTGGATGGCAAGCTTGAGCTGACTCTGAATTCAAAAAATGCACCTGAACTCCGAATCAGCCGGTCTTATTCCGACATGTTTAAAGCCTATGCTAAAAGTGATAAAAAAGATAAAAAGCTCAGGGAAACCGTTTCGTTTGTAAAACAAAAGCTGGATAGCGCAAAATGGTTTATTGATGCAATACGGCAGAGGCAACAAACATTGCTGCGCACTATGAACGCTATCGTGCACTTTCAGTATGATTATTTCTTTACCGGGGATGAAAGTAAATTAAAGCCGATGATCCTGAAGGATATTGCCGAAAAGATAAATATGGATATATCAACCATATCGAGGGTTGCAAACAGCAAGGCGATACAGACAGAATTCGGACTTTTTTCGTTGAAATACTTCTTTTCGGAGGGGATTGCAACCGATTCGGGCGAAGATGTGAGCAGCCGCGAAGTGAAAAATACACTGAAAAAACTGATAGATAAAGAAGATAAGACCAGGCCGCTTTCTGATGATAAACTGGAAAAACATTTGAAAGCCCATGGTTACAACATCGCCCGTCGAACAGTTGCCAAATACCGGGAACAGATGAATATCCCGGTAGCCAGATTAAGAAAGGAGTTGTAGTGAATATAAGAAAAATTGCACTTCTCTTTTCGATCGTTTTTCAGCCATTATTTATGGCTACCTATCTTTTCATTATTTTACTTTTTGTTACACCTTCTGCAATAGGATCGCTATTTCATTACCGGATAATGCTGGTGGTGTTTCTGACTACATTTGTTCTCCCGGTAATCAGTATATATGTCATGAAACTTACCTCCACCATTTCAAGTATTCATCTTACTGACAAAGATGAAAGGATATTTCCATTTTTTCTCATAGCGATTTTTTATGCCATATCCGCATATTTGATGGTAACCAAATTTAATATCAGCGCCGGTATAAACATCGTTTTTATTACCCTTGCCTTTCTGGCCCTGTTTACGGCATTTATTACTATTTTTTGGAAAATCAGCGTTCACAGCATTGGTTTGGGAGGTGTGCTGGGAATACTGATGGCATTAAATTTCAGGTCACCTGATCCTTATTTTACATGGCTTATTACAGGTTGGGTGGTCCTGATGGGCGCCACTATGTCTTCCAGGCTGTTGCTGAACGTCCATCGTCCGGTAGAGGTATATACCGGTGCGACGTTCGGTATCGTATTTTGTTTTTTGCCAATATATGTCTTTGTATAAGGTTAAAACCATTTCAATATGAACGATTTTAAATTTCTAAACTTTGAATTAGCTGATGGAGCGGCCACCATAACGCTTAACAGACCGGATGTATATAACGCCTTAAATGATGAACTCACATTTGAACTACAGGATGTACTGAAAATATGTACCCGGGATGAGTCAATAAGAGTAGTGGTGCTTACCGGAGAAGGAAAAGCATTTTGTTCAGGACAGGATCTGAAGGCATCGTCAATCGAAGAAAACCGTTCATTTTCCGACTCGCTTCACAAGCGCTACAATCCTATCATCAGGGGTTTGCGAAATATGGCAAAGCCGGTTATTTGCAGGTTAAATGGAGTGGCAGCAGGGGCAGGATGCTCGCTGGCATTGGCTTGCGATTATATAATTGCGTCTGAAGCAGCTGTGCTGATAGAAGTTTTTATTAATATCGGCCTGGTACCCGATTCGGGTTCGTCTTATTTCCTCCCACAACTTGTAAGTTATACCAAAGCTTTTGAACTCGCATCAATGGGATCAAAACTCACGGCTACCGAAGCAGAAAAAATCGGGATTGTGAACAAGGTGGTCCCGCATGAAAAACTGGATGAGGAGCTGATAGTGATCCTGGATTATTATAAAAGAGCTCCGACCAAAGCCATTGGTCTAATAAAAAAAATGCTGAACAAATCCTATACATCAACCCTGGAAGAAATGCTGGAGTATGAAGCGTATTGCCAGGATATAGCCAGCAGAACGGATGACTATAAGGAAGGGGTAACCGCTTTTCTTGAAAAAAGAAAGCCTGTATTTAAAGGGCAATGAAATCAAAGTTCTTAAGTGCGGCACGAGGTATTGCTTCCTGCAGGGTTTTATATGTATAAAATTTGTTTTTAAAAACCAGAGATTGAAATACCAATTAACATGGTGTTTGCCTGGGTTTGGTCTGGTCCTTTCTTGTTATCAAAAAACTCTGTGAGACTGTAGTAATAATAAAAATTCACACTAGCGAATCCGAGTCTGCCATATAGCCCAAAGCGTGGGTTTTGTGTATTGAATTGCTGTTTATCCTTTAATATTTTAGTTTGGTTGTATTCGTCGTATCTTATTTTTGTATGTGTGTCGAAGCGGAATCCGATTTTACCGCCTGCAGCTACTTTAAAACTCTTTCTACGGTTATTTTTGTTGGCGTAAAACCGGAATTCAACGGGAATATCAAAATAATTAGCAGCAAATGCAGACTTTCTGAACTTTTGTGCCTGGGGTAAAAGATCGGTAAGGGGTACCAAAATTGTTTCACTGTCATCCTGTGTGGTCCCCAGTGTATTGTCTTCTTTGAACTTGTATTTTTCGAGGCCCAGACCAAATCCCATATTCACCGAAAAGTTAGATTTCCCAATCGGAAGCTCATACAGATAGTAGATATTCACCGTCCAGGATCCCCACGGATTTATTTCCATACCTTTGGGTGAGTTATGTAAAATAGTTGTTGCCAGATCAATTACCAGCGCTCCCGGTATATCAGGCTGGGCTTTCGTTTTTTTCAGTTCATACAGCTTTTTTTCATCGCCTGGTTTTTTATCCTTTTTATCATCGTCGCCTTCTCCATTTGCAGGCACGCTGACGATGCATGTAAGGATCAGCAGTATTGCCGGAAAGATGTTTTTCATAGTATTTTAAATAAAAACGCTGCCTGTAGTAAATTAATTGCTTTGACAGGCAGCAGTGTAAGCGTATTTTTTACTAAACTTATTTGCGAACCCGGAGGGATTGACTTCGTCGATCCTTTTAGTGGGCGTCTGCAAATTATGTAAAATGCGTAAATTCTTACAGAATTTATTTTTCTCTGCACTAAAATACTGAAACAAGTATCGCATTTTACCGCCTCGAAAAATTCTTCTGCATTTTACTATTTGCGAACCCGGAGGGATTCGAACCCCCAACCTCCTGATCCGTAGTCAGGTGCACTATCCAGTTATGCTACGGGTCCTGATACTAAATACAAAAGAACGTTTTAAAACCCTGCTATCCAGCTTGCCCGCCGAAGTCACGCGATGCGTGACGCAGGAGGGTTATGCTACGGGTCCTGATACTAAATACAAAAGAACGTTTTAAAACCCTGCTATCCAGCTTGCCCGCCGAATCCCGCAAATGCGGGAGCAGGAGGGTTATGCTACGGGTCCAATATGTTGTTTTATTTTTACATACACATATTTCACAGACCAATAAACTTCATCCGCCATAGCCACATGCTTATAGGCGGAACGGGTACATTTTTACCGGAATTATATCGTGTAATATTGTATAATTACGCTTTCTTTCAACGGTGTGCAAAGGTAAATAAATATTCTATAATTAATTTAAGTTTTGTCCTTACAAATAAGTAAATCAGAAGGTAAGGAACGTAATGCCGGTTGGCATTTTTCTGATCATGACCCCCAGGCTGCGTCCACGATAATCATGAAAGTTTTTTAGCGACGTATTCCTCTACATCTTTGACATAGATCAGCATCTCAGCTTCCTCAAAGGGTATCCTGATATCGAATTCCTGCTCAAACTCCATCACAAGTTCAGCAAAATCCAGCGAATCCACCCCGAGGTCTTTGCTCAGGTGCGCATCTGATGTTACTTCTGTATCAGCAACACCCATTGTTACTGTAAGTATATTCTTTATTTTTTCCTTGATTTCTTCCATGTTATAAATCTATTAAAATCTTAACTCAAACTCAGTACCTTCATCAATTTTAGATTTTACGGCAAGCATTCCCTGGTGTTGTCTCATAATCTGCTTCGACAAACTCAGCCCAATACCGGACCCGTGTTTTTTTGTTGTAAAGAAGGGAATAAATATTTTAAGCAAAGCCTCCTCGTCAATCCCTGCTCCGTTATCTTTAACAGCGATAGCAGGCCGGTTTTTCTCGTTGAAGTACGCCCTGATTTCAACCAGTTTGTTGGTATGTTCATCAAATGCCTGAATGGCATTCATTAACAGGTTGATCAGTACCTGTTCGATTAATTCCTTATCGGCATTTATGGTGAGGTCTTCAGGTACGACCGATACATTTATTGTAACATTATTTTTTTCAATCTCCTTTCTGTGAAGCATAACAATCTGGTCTATCATTTCTTTTGCTGAAATGCGTCGAAGTTTAGGCTTGGGTATGTGGGTAAGATTACGAAAATCCTGCACAAACCGTATCAGCCCTGCACTTCTTTTTTGTATAGTCTGTACGGCTAAATGAATATCCTCGGCGTCTTCATTAGAAATGAATTTGTCACCTTCGCCGTTGAGAAGGTGCTGCTTCAGTTCTTCTTCCACCGTATTGGCCAGCGATGAAATCGGGGTTACCGAATTCATGATTTCATGTGTGAGCACCCGTACGAGATTTTGCCATGCTTCCATCTCTTTCTCTTCCAGTTCGCTCTGAATATTCTGAATTGATATAAGTTTAAATTCTTCATTGCGCAGCGTAAGTTCGATGGCATAAACGGCGAGTTGTATAATGTCGCCGCTCAGGTCGAGTTTAATAAGATCTCTGCCGCCGGTTTTTAACCGCAAAAAGATATCAACCAGCGATTCACTCAGCGGAGATAAATCCTGTATATTTTCGATGTGATTGATTTTCAGTAACTTTTTAGCCGCCGTATTTATAATCTGCACGTCCCCTTTTTTATTGAATGTGATGAGTCCGATTCCTACATGCTGCACAATATTTTTCAGGTACTGAAAATCTGCTTCCCGTTCCTTTTTTACCTTATTAAATTGATTAATTATTTCATTGAATTCTTTATTGATCTTGTTTTGATCTTTGTCCGGAGTGTCGGTAGGGTACTTTTGCGAAAAATCCCTGAATTTCAGATTCCCGATAAATGAAGTAAAAATATCTTTTGATTTATCCAGGGCCCTGAATAGTGAAACGATCTGAATGCCGAGGATGAATATAACGAGAATAGGAAAAAGTGTATTGGCATTCGCTGATAATAGCGTAACCAGAATGTACATGGTAAGCAGTATTCCGGCCAGTCTTAAGGAAGTATTGAATTTGAATCCTTTAAAGTCCATGTTTTTCCAGTCTGCGGTACAGTGAGGCCCGGGTCAGTCCGAGTTCTTTAGCTGCTTTGGATATATTTCCGCTGTGCTTGTTAATGGCTTTTTGTATTACATTTTTTTCGATTTCCTCAAGGTTAAAATTTAGTGGCAATGTGTCTTCGTGCGTTGTTTTTAAGGTCAGAAAGAAGAAATCGTCCATGGTAAGCAATTCATTTTCACACATTATTATAGCTCTTTCGATTGCATGCTGAAGTTCGCGTATATTTCCAGGCCAGTTATAATGCTGAAGTATTTCTATTGCACTCTTGTCGATTTTTGAAATGGATTTCCGGTACTTACCGGCATACATCTGTACAAAATGTTCCGCGAGGAGTGGGATATCTTTTACCCTATCACGCAGCGGAGGTATCGTGATTTCGACCGTATTGATACGATAAAGGAGATCCTGTCTGAATGTATTTTCAGCCACCATGTCATGTACGGGCATGTTTGTAGCACAAATCAACCTGATATCTACCTGTATGGGCTTGTTTGAACCGATTCGCGTTACCTGGCGGTTTTGAAGCGAGGCCAGGAGTTTTGATTGAAGGGGCAAGCCTAAATTACCGATTTCATCCAGAAAAAGCGTACCGCCGTTTGCAATTTCAAACCTGCCCACCCGGTCTTCCCGGGCATCGGTAAAGGCCCCTTTGGTGTGTCCGAACAGCTCACTTTCAAACAGCGTTTCAGTAATAGCTCCCATATCCACACTTACAAAAACCTTGTCTTTCCGAAGCGAACGCTGGTGAATGGCTCGTGCAACCAGTTCCTTGCCGGTGCCGTTTTCACCAAGTATCAGTATGTTTGCATCTGTTTTGGCTACTTTGTCAATCAGATTGTAAACGTGCTGCATGGATTCGCTTTTGCCAATGATATCTTTATAAGGCTGATTAATATCCTCTTCCAGGAGCTTTTTTGCTTTTTTCAACTGGTCAACTTCCAGGTATGACTTCTTTAGCTTGATTGCGGTGGAGATGGTGGCAAGCAACTTTTCATTTTGCCATGGTTTTAATACAAAATCCGTAGCCCCTTCTTTCAGCGCTTTTACAGCCATTTCCACATCGCCAAAAGCGGTAATAAGAATAACGACTGCATTAGGGTCTTTTTCCAGGATCTGACTAAGCCAGTAATATCCCTCCTTACCGCTTGTTATATCCTTACTGAAATTCATATCAAGCAGAATCACATCATAGGTATCGTTATTCAGAAGAAAAGGTATTTTTTTCGGATTTTTTTCAATAATAACCTGATGTGCATGCTTTTTCAGAAGAAGTTTTGCAGCTATTAAAACATCTTCATCGTCGTCAATCATCAGGATTTTACCAATCTCTTTTTCCAGTTCCATAAGGGGTAACAGGTTACACTGTCAAAACTAATTAGTTGTAACGAAATCGGACACAATTTAGTTGAAATTTGTCATACTTTATGTTTTTGCCGGTATTTCGGCTATCAAAGGAAAGCGCAAATCATAGATGTTTCGATTTACCTGGCGCGAGATTACCGAAAATCGTAATTTGAACAGATTTATTATAATCAATTTTTGTTTTTATAGCTCAAATCATTCAGGTTAATATTCCTAAAAGATATATCCTGCCCAGCCTTCACGGTCAAGGCTTCGGTACCGGATGGCTTTAGCCAGGTGCTCCACTTTAATTTATTCGGATCCTGCCAGGTCAGCAATGGTGCTGGGCAGTTGATAAATCATCAACAAAAATTAAATTTAATTTAAGATCAATATTTATCTTATGAGTATATTTCATCCAACATTTGTGTGTTGTATAAATTGTAAATGCATCTGTCACCCACATTTCCTTATAGTAACAGTTTACTTTTAACGAAACATTTTATACATTTGTATTGTATACATATATGTAAACTTAATGATTCAAAGATTTGAAGTAGAACTCTTGGAAGAAGCATTTAAATTCCTTGAAAAGGTGGATTTAAAACCAAGAAGAAAGATATTTCAAAACATGAATAGATCTCAATATTATACCGATCCGAAGCTTTTCAAGAAATTGGAAGGTGAAATTTGGGAATTTAGAACGCTGTTCTCAGGAATAAAATATCGCCTACTTGCATTTTGGGATAAGACAGATAACACTAACACACTTGTTTTTGCAACACATGGAATCATTAAGAAAACAAGCAAAATAAATAGAAGAGAAATTGAAAAAGCTGAACGCATTCGTGTAGAATACTTTAAAAATAAATAGCCATGAAACGATATACATTAGCAGAAGCGGAGGACAAATTAATAGGATTAAAAGGAACGACTGAACGTGATCAATACGAATTCGAACTTAAACTCGAATTGATCGGCGATATGATCCAAATGGCAAGAAAAGAACGTCAATTGACTCAAGAACAACTTGGTAAATTAATTGGTGTTAAGAAAGCCCAGATATCAAGACTTGAAAACAATACAAGTAATGTAACAATCGAGACAATACTGAAAGTTTTCAACGCTTTGGATGCAAAAGTGAACTTCAATGTAAAGATGTTGAACAAACAGGTGAGCCTCGCCTGAAAAGAAAAAGCGGGTAACGTCAGATAAAAAAAGCATAGGGTGCTCTTCAATCACTACGTATATTTTCAGTACAGTTCGCAGCAAATAGAAAAAACTGAATTCCGGCTAAACCGAATTTTTAACACAATAATTTACCCTGCCCAACCTTCCCGGTCAAGGCTGCGGTACTGGATTGCTTCAGCCAGGTGCTCCACTTTAATGTCTTCACTGGATGCCAGGTCGGCAATGGTCCTTGACACTTTGAGTATTCGATCATAAGCCCTGGCCGAAAGTCCGAGCTTTTCCATGGCGGTTTTAAGAAGAGTGCGCCCGGCCGTGTTTATCCGGCAGACCGTTTTTACAAGGCTTGACGACATCATGGCATTGCAGTAAACATTCGGGTTGTCCTTAAACCGTTCGGACTGAATTTCTCTTCCTTTTATAACGCGTTCCCTTATATCGGCGCTGGTTTCGGATTTACGCGAACCGGTCATTTCATCGAAAGAGACGGGCGTCACCTCCACGTGCAGATCAATCCGGTCGAGCAACGGGCCGCTGATCCTATTCAGGTAACGGTGAACTACCCCCGGGGCGCACACACAATCTTTTTCGGGATGATTGTAGTATCCGCAGGGACATGGGTTCATGGATGCGATCAGCATGAAGTTGGCGGGAAAATCAACCGATACTTTGGCCCTGGAAATCGTTACCTTCCGTTCTTCCATTGGCTGGCGCATTACCTCGAGCACCGATCGTTTGAACTCTGGTAATTCGTCAAGAAACAGCACCCCATTATGTGCAAGCGAAATTTCTCCGGGCTGCGGCGATCCTCCGCCACCCACGAGGGCAACATCACTTACCGTATGGTGCGGGCTCCGGTATGGCCGGGTAGCAATCAATGAGGCATCAGCGCTCAGTTTGCCGGCCACCGAATGAATTTTAGTTGTTTCAAGCGCTTCCTGGAGCGATAATGGTGGCAGAATGGACGGCAGCCTTTTGGCGAGCATGGTTTTACCGGCGCCAGGTGGACCGATCATAATTACATTGTGGCCACCTGCTGCAGCAATCTCCAATGATCTTTTGATGTTTTCCTGCCCCTGTACATCAACAAAATCCGCATCGTAGTTGTTAAGCTGATAACTAAAGACATCCTTTATGTTGATAACCAGTGGCCTGATGTCCAGGTGCCCGGTCAAAAAGCGCACTGCCTGATCCAGTGATTCGACACCAATCACTTCCAGATCGTTGACAATCGCCGCTTCATTTGCATTTTGTTTGGGAAGAATAAACCCTTTGAATTTCCGGTGACGGGCTTCTATGGCAATGGATAAAACCCCTTTCATGTTTCGCAATGTTCCGTCGAGCGCCAGTTCACCCATTATTACATAGTCCTCAAGGCCATCTAAAGATACCTGGTTCGAAGAGTTGAGAATTCCCAGGGCAATCGGAAGATCGTAAGCCGAACCTTCCTTGCGAATATCAGCAGGAGCAAGATTTACAACCACCTTTGTACGGGGCATATAGAATCCGGTGCATTTTATGGCCGATTCTACACGATGTTCACTTTCTTTAACGGCGCTATCAGGCAGGCCGCTCATGTAAAATTTCCTCCCGGGGCCTACATGTACTTCAACAGCAATTTTTATCGCATCAACACCAAAAACTGCACAACCATATGTTTTTGAAACCATGACTTAATCCACCATTTTTTCAACAAGCAGTATAAGAATATGGATGACCTTGATATGAATTTCCTGTATGCGGTCTGCATACCTCTGATGTGGCACACGTAACTCCACATCCGCCAATCCTGCCATTTTACCACCATCTTCACCGGTAAGTACAATTATTTTCATTCCCTTTACGCGAGCTTCATGTATGGCGTTGATTACATTCGTCGAATTGCCGCTTGTGCTGATAGCCAGCAAAACATCGGCTTTTTTGCCGAGGGCTTCGATAAATCTGGAAAACACAAATTCAAATCCGTAATCATTGGATGTGCAGGAAAGATGTACCGGATCAGAAATAGCTATGGCAGGCAAAGGGCGCCTGCTTTCACGAAATCTGCCGGTAAGCTCTTCCGCAAAATGCATGGCGTCGCAATGTGAACCGCCATTGCCGCATGAAATTATTTTACCACCGTTGTTGATGGCATCGGCGATAATTTTTGATGCTTTTTCAATGGCAGAAAGGTTATGCTTGTTGTCAATAAATTTCTGCAGCACCGTTGCAGCTTCTTTCAACTCCGCATGAATGATGAATGTAGCCTCCATATGCACAAATATCAGATTTATACTTGTTCGTCCTCTCCCTCTTTGCTTTCGGCAGATGCGCCACTATCACCACTACCGGTGTTTTCCGGAAGGATAGATTCTGAGGAGGATGGTGCACCCTGTATTTGCCGGCTTTCTTCCTGAAGATCGAACAATTTGGCTTTGAGACTGGTGTGATCATTCTTAAGTTTATCAATCTCCTTACCCATTACCCGGGTATCCCTTGTTACCACCACATAAAATATCAGGAATAGCAGTATGCCAAATAATGATACATATTTCATTGCCGGGATAAACTTTACGGCATCAATTAATTCAAATGCAGACTTAGAGTCGATATATAACGCACCGAGGAATACGATAATGAAGTATGTGAGCAACGAATAAAAAAGAAGTTTACGGGGATTTTTCATAATATGTATATTCTGGATCAGTCAAATATAGAAAATTCATTCTTTAAGCAATATATATGGATTTATCCTTTTTGTATTAAATTGAGTTTCCGGTAAATCCCGTCTTTTTTTATCAGGGATTCATGCGACCCTCTTTCAACGATTTCACCTTTGTCGATAACGATGATCTCGTCAGCGTGCTGAATGGTGCTGAGCCGGTGAGCAATTACCACCGATGTACGGTGTGACATGAGCTTGGTAAGCGCATCCTGTACCAGTCGCTCCGATTCCGAATCCAGGGCGGAAGTAGCCTCGTCGAGAATGAGGATTGGCGGATTTTTCATGATCGCCCGGGCAATGCTCAACCGCTGTCTTTGCCCTCCCGAAAGTTTCGTCCCGCGCTCACCTATTATGGTTTGGTAACCATCCGGAGTTTGCATAATAAAATCATGTGCATTGGCAATACGGGCTGCGTTTATTACCATATCCTCCTGCGGGTCTTCTATTCCAAAGGCAATATTATGAGATATAGTATCATTGAATAAAATTGACTCCTGTGTTACGATTCCCATCTGTTTTCTGAATGAATCCAGCGTATATTTCCGGATATCCACACCGTCCATCAGGATCTGACCGGATTGCGGATCATAAAAACGGGGGATCAAATCCACCAGCGTTGATTTTCCGCCTCCTGATGGTCCTACAAGCGCAATGGTTTTACCTTTGGGTATCACCAGGTTGATGTTTTTGAGCACCGGCTTGTTTTCATACGAAAAATTAACGTTTCTCAATTCAAAAGTTTCGCTGAATAAAGGAGCTGGAACTGCATCCGGAGCATCCAGAATTTCGGATTTTGAATCGATCAATTCAAATATCCGCTCTCCCGATGCAATGCCGCGTTGTATAAAAGAGTACGAATTTGCAACCGCTTTGGCAGGCTGCATGATCCGTGCAAATACAATAATAAAAGTGATGAACTGGCTGGCTGTAAGTGATGCATCCTGTTGCAATACCGATGTGCCTCCGATCAGGAGAATAAGCGCAACCACAGCGAGTCCCAAAAATTCTGAAAAAGGGCTTGCAAGGTCAGTTTTCTTCGAAATTGATACGGTTATGCCGGCATATTTACGCACTTCTTCCTTAAATCTTTTGATAACCGAATTGCGGGCTGTGAATGCCTTGATAAGCCGGATGCCTGTCAGAGTTTCTTCCACCTGGTTGGTGATCCGGCCAAGTGAGGATTGTCCTTCAGTGGCTTTGAGCTTTAACCGTTTGGAAATAATGCCTATTATGAGGCCTGATATCGGGATCATCAGTAACGTGTAGAGGGTAAGTTTCGCACTAATAGCAAATAGCAGGACAAACTGGCCGATTATGAATAGAGGTTCCTGTAAAAGTACTTTTAGCGAATCAACAACAGTAAACTCCACCTGTTGAACATCATTGGTTATCCGCGAGACAATATCTCCTTTGCGTTTTTCGGTGAAATAACCAAGATGAAGCCTGGTGAGGTTGGCGTATATATCGTTGCGAAGGTTTTTAATTACATGCGCCCTTATATAAGCAAGTATTACGGATACAAGGTAGCGAAACAAGTTGGCAAGAAAACTGGCGATTATAATGATAACACACACATACTTTAATGCGCCGATCTTTCCTTCTTCCCGTATGATATTTAGAAAAAAATAGTTGAACAGGTCTTTGAAGTAGGTCACATCAAGCCTGAAATCCGGCAGCTGCGAAATGGCACCTAAAGTTACCAGATCTACCTGGTTGAAAAGTACATCAAGCAGGGGGATGAGCAAAACAAGGTTAAAAACACTGAATACGACGTAAAAAAACGTGAATATCAGATATTGCGGTATATATATACCCCACGGTCTGCCGTAAGAAAGAATTCTGAAATATGTATTCATGAATGAAAACCGGGCTGCAATTTAGGGTATTCCGGTTAAAATTCATGCAGACGCTGAGGGATATTCCATCGAAAAGAGAGGCTCAGATAACCCGTATTCCTGTCAAACGTGTCCATTTCACTTTCAAGATTCCGGTAAACATATTTTAAATCAAGAAATACATTTTGCCTGAAATGATAAGTTGTAGTGAAATCAATAAATGCAAGACGTGTAGCTACACCCTGCCCGGTGGTGTTACCGTATTCCTGCTCCCTGGTGCCGTTATCTTTAAATATATCCTTACCCCAGTTCGCGTCCGCATCTTCATCTTCGCCGTAATTATTAATAAAAGTACGGAGGCTAAATGTAAACCGGCGGAAAGGCTGATAACGAATTTCACTTATCCATTCGCTGAAATTAGCCCCGGAAGGGTGGGCGATTTCCTGGAGATAATGGCCGTTGAGCGTATAAATGCTCCTGTGGGAGTAGATATAGGGCCTGGCATGATTATACTCAATTAACAGGTCCAGGTTTGCTATGTTCAGCACATTGATGTATTTCCCACCTAACTGAAATGCATATTTATTGGCCCACCATCCGTTCCTGGCTTTGAACTCATTGAGTTTGAATTCATCAAGCACTAACTGGCCATAAAATGAAAACTTCCGGGCAATGTTCCACCTGAAATCCATGCCCAGAGCCACGTTGTCTTTACTGCCGTTCTGCTGTTCGATTGCGCGGTAGAAAATGATCGGATTCAGGTAATTAATATCAAAGTTATTGTTTCCGGTGGAATCTTCACGGCCATAGTTGATCGACTCAAATACGCCGATATTCAGGTTTTTCCCAATGTTGATACTAAAATGATGTAGCACGAAGTATTTGACAGGGAAATCATTGCCGGAATGGGAGCCGCCGAGCTTTCCAAAGGCGTCGGCACGCATCTGGGTAAATAAATTGGTGTATTGTATCTTCCAGATCTGTGTGTTGAATTTCAGAAACAGGTAAGGAGGCGCAAAATCAGACAGGATCAGCGACCGGTAGCCGTTGCCGATCGAAAACCGGTCGTGGCCAAACTGCGCGTTGATATGTTTGGATATCTGAAAGCTTATGTATCCTCTTGCCGTAAAGAAATCCACGCCATTGTCCTTAAATGATTTCCGGAAACCTTCGTGAGGAACCACCGATCTGTTACTGATATATTCGCGTACATAAAAAGGGAAAGTGGCCTGATTTTCAGTGAGAAAGGAATAAAAACCAACTTTGCGATCGATCATACCCCGGAGTTCTATGCCCCTGGTATTGATCCACGGGGTTACGCCATCTTCTGATTCTGTACCGGCCCCAAAGTAAAAAACCGGGTTGATATGAACATCAAAATCTTCTGTACTGTAATGCCAGAAATCGGATTTATTTTTGTAAAAATGTTTTAAAAAGGGTTTGGTACTTTTATTGTCGGGAGCTTTCCCCCATTCCCAGTTGTCATTTTCAAAATACGCGAGGTTAAACAGGTCCTGTTCTGACAAGTTCACATCACTTTTCCGGAGGCTGTCCATAAACGTAGCGATTCCTTTTTTGGTGTATGCCTGGTAAGAGGAATGAAAACCGGGTGTAAATGTGCCGCTTAGTATCTCATAGCGCTGAATAAGGCTGTTATAATCCCAGCTCAGGGTGGTATTGGTGCTCTGCGACCGGCTTGTGTGTGCAAACAGGATGATAAGCAGGGCAAGGATGGGTAATATTTTTCTCAAAACGCAATTTTACAAGGCACCCAAGATACGGAGGATTTAAAAAAAATACAGGGAAATAGATAACAGGGTGAAAAAGAGTGTGGTAAAAATGAGAAAAAGCGAGTAGAAAAGCCTGAACAGACACGATTAGAATTTGGAGAATAACCAACCGTATCAAGGTCATAACCCAAAGTTATCAGATTAAGCAATGTCCATGTCTGAACAACACCTCTTCAGTAAAATTTATTTACTTTTTTAGTGATGTGAATGGGAGGGCTTAATATTACGGTGCGCCTGCCTGCCGTAGTATACGTAGGCATGGTTGCACCTTAAATTCATCTATTGAATTGTTATTTCATAAATATTTCGGGTACTCCCTGCCTAGCCGGCAAGCAGGCGCAACCTTCCATTTTGTATCAGACTGAGGCAAGAGGATATCATAATAAACAGAATTATATCAATATGATTTGTCCCTGGTGCGCTTTTAGCGCAGCGTAAAGCGTTCCATTTCAAATTCAATTACCCGTACTTTTTGATTTAGAAACAGAATTTTTATAGAATTTTTTTCAAAAAGTATTCATCTTGCGGATGAACCAAAAATATCAGCACAACAGCAGAAATTTTCCGGTTTAGTCAATCCTTTTATATCTTGGGGCGTGTTTTAATTTAACCTGTAGCTCAATGAAAAAGTTATTCCATTTATCACTGTTATTTATTGCCGTTATAATTGTTTACCCTGCTGTATGCCAGGATTATTTTCTGGGTGGCAACGGACCGTATAACCCTGATATACCCACACCGGAAGCCTTTCTGGGGTATCCCATAGGTACACATCATACACGCTACGACAGATTGGTATCGTATATGGAGGAGCTGGCAAGTATTTCCGACAGGGCAAGTATTGAAATCTATGGAAACACCTATGAGTACCGGCCCCTGATCATTCTCACTGTAACCGATCCGGCAAACCTTACTGACATCGAAAACCTGAGAGCAAAGCATTTGCAGGTTTGTAATCCTAACACCACGGTTGCTGATTTTTCTGATTTACCTGTTTTTATAAACCTGGGATATAATGTGCATGGTAATGAGTCTTCCAGCTCCGAAGCGGCCATGCTTACGGCTTACACACTTGTTGCTTCAACCAATGAATCCGTTTTGGATTACCTGAAAAATGCCATCATTTTTATTGACCCCACCATCAACCCGGATGGACGTGACCGCCATACCCATTGGGCCAACATGTACAAAGGTGACCCTATGGTTGAGGATCCGATGGATGCAGAGCATAATGAAGACTGGCCCCGGGGGCGCACCAACCATTATTGGTTTGACTTAAATCGGGACTGGCTGCTGGGAATACATCCTGAGAGTCGCGGCAAACTAAACTGGTACCACCGGTGGTATCCCAACGTGGTAACGGATTTTCATGAAATGGGAACGAACAGTACGTATTTTTTCGAACCTATGAAAGTCAACGGTTCTCAAGATCCGATCATGCCAAAAGAAAATTATACGAAATTAAATGAGACCTTTGCAAGATATTTCCAGGAAAGTCTTGATAAGATCGGTTCCTTTTATTTTACCAAAGAGATTTTTGATGGCACCTATCCGGGTTACGGATCGTCATATCCTGATCTTCAGGGAGGACTTGGACTGCTTTTTGAGCAGGCCAGTTCACGGGGCCATGTGCAGAAGACCACTACTGGTAAGATCACCTTTGCATTTACCATACGAAATCAGTTTACATCCAGCCTGGCTACTATTAAGGCTGCGGTAGAAAATAAAGATATGCTTTACAGGTACCAGCAGGATTTTTTCAAATCCGCCATAACCCGTGCTGAAAAAAATCCGGTGAAAGCATATGTTTTCGGTGATCGGTATGATAAAAACCGGACCCTGGCTTTTATTGATAAACTGCTTCTTCACCGTGTGAAGGTGTATAGACTTGGGGCAACCGTAACTAAAAGCGGAAAAACATTTGATCCGTCTTATGCGTATGTTGTGCCGGCAAAACAACCGCAGTATCGCATGGTGCAAACAATGTTTGAAACATACAAAAACTATACTGACAGCGTGTTTTATGATGCATCGGCCTGGTCAGTGGCGAATTTTTACAACATGCCCTATACCGGAATAACAGGCACATTTAAAACAGGCGACGAAATATCGGATACTGATAATTTGGTAGCCGTACCTGAAGTAAACCAGTCACAATACGCGTACCTCATATCCTGGGACGATTATTTTGCTCCGGCGCTTTTATACTTTTTGCAAAAAAACGGCGCTGTAATAAAAGCGGCTTTTAAGCCCTTTTCGGCTTCTGTTGAAGGTGTAAAAAAAGATTTCAGCTATGGAACCCTCATGATCCCAGTGAGTCTGCAGAAAATCAGCTCCGACTCACTTTACAGTGTTATTAAAGAAGCTTCAATTATGTACCGGATTCCGGTTTTTACGGTGAGTACAGGGTATAGCGTGAAAGGGATCGATCTGGGCAGCCGCTATTTCATGCCCGTTCAGAAGCCGGAGGCGTTGATGTTTGTAGGCGATGGCGTGTCGTCGTATGAAGCAGGAGAGGTATGGCATCTGCTTGACACACGGGTTGATATGCCAATTACCAAAGTTCAGCTCCGGAACTTTAACCGGATTGACTTAAGCAAATACAATGTAATGGTGATGGTGTCGGGCAGTTACAATCAACTTGATTCTGCAAAAAGACAAAAAATAAGTACATGGACGGCCAGTGGAAATACCTTGATTACCATACGAACAGCTTCTTCGTGGGCGATCAAGAAAAAGCTGGTAAAAGAATCGCTGATTGAAGATAAGGATAAACTCAAAGACAAAGATAAAGACAAAGACAAAGACAAAGAGGATACGGATAAAAACGATAAACCGGTGAAGCGGCTGCCTTATGTGGACGCACGGGAAAATATTGCGAAGAACAGGGTAGGAGGAGCTATTTTTGAGGTTGATCTGGATATTACCCATCCGCTGGCATTCGGATATCGTGATAACAGGCTGCCCGTGTACAGGAACAGTACCGTATGGCTAGCACCAAGTAAAAATGCGTATGCAACGGTGGCCCGATATACCACGAATCCGCATATAGACGGATTTATAACAAAGAAAAACCTGAACGATTTTCTGATCCCGTCTGCCTCGCTGATTGTAAGCCCGTTGGGCAAGGGCAGGGTTGTGTTGTTTGCTGACAATCCTAATTTCAGGGGTTCGTGGTACGGTACCAACAGGCTTTTCCTGAATGCATTGTTTTTCGGAAACCATATTTCTGTTCCTGTGGATCGGGGTGAATAAAATAGTTATATAAAAGTGATATGAAAAGTACAATATATTTCGCCCTATTAAATTGGTTTGTTTTAAGCGCATGTGTACAATCCAAAAAGATCCAGGAAGACCGGTTTGATCAGTTGTTTTCAGGCAATCTCACGATAATTGACCTGACGTATACCCTGAATCAAAAGAATCCGCACTGGCCGGGTTCCGATACCAGCCCTTTTATTTACGACACACTGGCAGCGCATAAGAGTGGCGCCCCGGCCATGGGAGCGTATCGTACTCCGGAGCATTTCGGCACGCACCTGGATGCTCCGGCGCATTTTGCTGATGGGCAACCGTCAGTAGATCAGCTTGCAGTATCCGATCTGTTTGGTCCGGCAGTGGTAGTAAATGTAGTTGAAAAGTGTACAGAAAATCCCGACTATGTGCTGACCAGGCAGGACCTTGAAGTCTGGGAGTCAGAATATGGGGAAATACCGGAAGGAGCCATCGTGCTGATGCAAACAGGATGGGGTGAAAAGTGGAACGATATGAAAGCCTACCGTAATATGGACAGCAGCGGCAAGATGCATTTCCCCGGATTTTCCGCAGAAGCCGCCCGGTTTCTGATAGACGTTCGAAATATCAGTGGAATAGGAATCGATAATTTGAGTGTTGATGCCGGCGCTGCAGACGGTTTTCCTGCGCACGATATAGTAAACGGGGCAGGAAAATACCATCTTGAAAATGTAGCTGATTTAAACCTCCTTCCTCCAGTGGGGGCTTTTCTGATCGTGGCTCCCATCAAACTGGAAGGCGGATCAGGCGGTCAGGTACGGATTTTTGCTGTGCTGCCCTAAATATTCATGGGGTATCTTATAATTCTTGGTCAAAGATTGAAAACTGTTGAACCAGTTGGCTGTTCTCAGTATGCAGTTGGCAATTATTTAAGCATTTAAGCATTTACACATTTTAGCATTGGTTCATGCATACAACATGAGGGGAGGCTACCAGTATTTTGTCCTTAGGTCCAGGGTTGTGTCTTTTTTAAATTCGAAAAGCTGATCTTCAATATCGGGTGGACCCATAAATCCGCGTGCATTGTTGGAGTACCCGTAGCCTTCTGCAGGAATTCCCATCGACCCATAATCCATGGTCTTATTCAGGTTTTCATCATGGAGGTAACTGACAGCATATATTTCTGCCGATAGTGAGTCGAAAACCACTATGCAAAGCCCATCAGAAATGATTGCTGTTTTTTCACTAATCGTTTTCTTGTTGCTGTTCGTGATGCTGATCATCACTTTACCTTTATCACTTTTCAGATCGTTGATTTCAATTTTCAGCGTGATTTTTCCCTGGCTGTATCCTGACAATGATAATGCAGTAAAAAAAAGTACGGCTGAGATTTTCTTCAAAATAATTTTCATAATCAAACAATTAATTGGGTTATCATTAATTTCCGGCTAATATCTGAAGTGTAGGGCATTCGAAAAAAAGTAACTGACTAAACTTTGAATTTTTACGGATGAATTGTCTGATATAAAGTATTACATGTGTTAAGCTTCCAACCTTCGGCTGCGCCTATGGCAGGTAAAGCCATTTCGAGCTTCGGGCTTCGGGCTTCGGGCTTCGAGCTTCGAGCTTCGGACTTCGGATTTCGAGCTTTCCACCTTCGGCTATGTCTCCGGTGGACAAAGCGGGCTTTAATAACTGGAGAATGGTGCAGGGCAGGTGCAAAGTTCACAGCGTAGTTTCAGAAATCCATTCAAGCAATTACGCCACATCACTTTGGGTTTTCAGGTGTGGCTGGCATCCCCTTCAGGCCTGCCCGTCCGAAATGAAATGATGGCGGGGGACCTAGGGGCAGTGCAGGGCTAAAATATCAATATTGGGCTTTCCACTTTCGGCTACGACTTTCCAAAGGAATCCTACGGATCGGCAAAGAGCTTAGGAGTGCGCGCAGGAGTTTTATAATTAAAATTCTTACCCACCCGCACCTCACATTCTCCTAAAGGAGAGGCAACCACACGGAATAATATGCTTCAGACCAAATTTATATACAAAATTTATACACAAATATGCGGACGGGGTTCCTCCTTTTGACATAGTCATGCCTTTGGCAAGGAGGTTAGGAGGGCGCGTAGGCCGAAATAGACCGAGGTGCAGCTACTAAGGGCTTCGAGCTTTGAGCTTTGAGCTTTGAGCTTCGGACTTCGGACTTCGGACTTCCAACTTCATTTCCTGTACCTGTAATGCCCGGTAATCCTGAACTGAAACAGGCAATCCGATATTTCTGGCCCGTTTCCTATGTTATGGACGACAAGCGGCCTGAAACCGTCTGCAGATTTTTTGTTAATTACGATTCCGATATGATCAATTCCGCCGCCTAAATCCCATGTAACGATATCTCCAGGCAGGTATTCAACGGCGTTATTTGTTATACTTTTGGAAATCCCTTTCCTCTCAAAAAACTTCATCAGGTTGCGCACGCGCCGGTGATCGATGTTTTTATCAGGCCGTGTAAGCTCCCAGGCATCCGGATAAAGCGAATAGTTTTCAACCATATCTTCATGAACTTCCTTCTGAAGATCTATACCCGCAAATCTGTAAGCCCGGATTATCACATCCGTACATACCCCTTTGTCGGACGGCACATCACCATTAGGGTAATCAATCGAAAAATATGATGGATCATACATTACGTTGGCGTGTGTTCTTTTTACCGCGCCGGCAACCAAATCAATAAAAAATGAATTGTCGTCCTGAAATGGGATATGAAACAGAGTTAAAAACGTGATAAAGATGTTGAAATGGAACATGTTTTTTTACGTATTACAACCCATTTTGAGATTTGATTTTTTGTACATGTATTTGTACTTAATATTGTACTAAATTATAAAACGATGCTAACAACAACAATATCTGATTTCCGAAAAGATATTAAGAGCTATCTTGATAGGGTGACTAAGAATTTTGAGACTTTAATAATTAATCGAGGTAAAGATACTGGAGTAGTTATAATTTCATTGGACGAATATAACTCATTATGTACAACTCAACATGAAGTGTCGTCAAGGACTAATGAAAAGAGGCTGGATTCTGCGATTGATAAATTGAAAAGAGGCTCATCCTTTCAAAAAGATCTCATAGAGGAATGACATATATATTCGTCGATGAGTCCTGGGAGGATTACTTATATTGGCAAAAGACCAATAAAAAGTTAGTGAAGAGAATAAGTGATTTACTTAAAGATATTTCCCGGACACCCTTTACCGGTATTGGAAAACCAGAACCATTAAAATATAAATACAAAGGATTCTGGTCTCAAAGGATCGATGCAGAACACCGACTAATTTATCAGGTTAAAGATAACAGAATATTAATTGCAAAATGTAGGTTTCATTATGATTAGATTAGAATTTAATTGAGTGGTAACACGTAATATAGTCAAAAGCGGTGTAGGACTGATTTGGTGCGCTTTTTTCCGTTTCAGTTTTGTACTGGTTCGATAATAAATCGCTAACAATCCGCTTCTTGCTATATTGCCACCGTCCGTTATATCAACGAATTAGTAAGCAGGAATGATATTAAAAGCCCTATTTAAAATCAATACATACAGCTTTTCTTAATTATATACCCCGGGCATGTTTAATACTCTCTGAAACTGAAATTCCTTCTTTCAATAAGTTATCCGGAACGGGAATTCCATATCCATTAATTACCGGTAGCACTCCAGCCCATACATCCAGTGCATAATCTTCCTTCTCGTCCGAAGGAGGGCAGGTGCCAATTTTTACCATAATCCCATAGAATTATTCCAGGAATGACCAAGATCCTGAAAGTGGAAATATCCCTATTGCTCGGGCATCAATACCACTTTTATGTACTCATTCATATTCAGGTACTTATTCACTGCGGCTATTATATCCTCAGAGGTTAATGCTTCCACCAGCTTTTCCCGCTCATAAAATGAATCCAGGTCTGAATTGTGATTGTAATAAGCATTGAGTTGATTTACCCAGTACCGGTTTCGTTTCAGGTTTTCTTCACGATGGCGCCGCTGAGTTTCCTTTATTTTCTGCAGATCCTCATCCGAAACTCCGTTTTCCCGGATGTTTTTTATTTCCTCAAATGTTGCCGACACCAGATTATCTACATTTTCAGGAGCACAGGGGAAAGAAATCCTGAATGTATAGGATTCGTAAGGTAGTTTTGATGACCTTCCTGAAGCCCCAACGCCATATACCCCGCTTTTTTCCTCTCGAAGGATTTCCACAAGTTTAATGGTCAATAATTCCCCAAGCGAACTGATATCATAGTTCGATTTTTTATCATAAGGCTTTTCCCCGGTGAAATTGATTACTACCTGGCTTTTAGGGTCAGTTCCCTTGAAAACAATTTTATCCACTAAACCTTCCGGTGGGCGTATTCCCAGGTCTTTCCAGCTTTCGTTTCGGTTTAGAGTAGGCAGACTTCCCAGGTATAACTCCAGTTTCGGTGTAATTTCATCAATGTCAAAATTTCCGACAAATACAAAATGAAAATCGCTGGCGTCAGCAAACCGGTCTCTATAGATGGCGTAGGAACGTTCAAAATCAATTTTATCCAGGTCTTCTGCCGTAGGGAAGCCCCCTCCACGCGGGTTGTTCCGGGACATAATTTTCTGAACCTGATCCTGGAAATAAAATTGCGGATTTGACATCAGGTTTTGATATAACATCTTGTCTTTTGATATCTTTGACTTGAAGGCATCTTCATCTTTACGAGGAGTTGTAAAATAAAGATGGATGAGCTGTAGCATGCTTTCAAAATCTTTAGGAGCGGCATTTCCATTAAATCCTTCTGAAAGACTTCCGATATAGGGTGATATGCGAACCGTTTTGCCCGCAAGCATTTTTTTCAGATCTATAGAGGAGAAGTCACTTACACCACTTTCGTTGATGATGGATGCCGCGTTTGAGGCCGACATATAGTCCTCGTCGGGATATAGTGAACTTCCTCCTGGGCTGGAAGCCGCCATTAGTATTTCATCATTTTTAAAATCCGTGGGCTTAAGCACTACTTTCACACCATTTGAAAGGGTGAGTTCAGTCACCTTTGTAATGTCAAATGTTTTCGTTGCTATTACCTTACCTGGCGTAGGAAGATCAGCTATTAATTCTGTCGCGAGCTCATCCTCATGATAGGCTTCGATTTCAATCTTATCGGCTTCATCCAGCATTTTCCGGATATCCG
>JADFHN010000106.1 GCA_022567155.1 Bacteroidota bacterium | reverse complement strand
GGCGCCATAATAAAGTATGGCATTAATACCTGTTACCTGTTGAAATACAGATAGCATTATACCCAGGAACAAAACAAAGCCCATTCCGTGCGCCAGTAGGTTGACTGCTTTGCTTGTTGTCATTGAATTTTTGATTTCATCAAATTCTGAATTAGCTTCTTCATTGGTGAGGACGATTTTAGAAAGCACTTTTTGTGCTTCATTGTCCCTTGCTTTCAACATCAGCCACCTGGGCGTGTGGGGTACTGTAAACAACAACACAAAGAATAAAAAAGCAGGAATTATTTCTGACCAGAACATGACCCGCCAGCCTCTTGTAACATTATATTCATGGAGCTGATTAGCAACTTCCTGCGAACCGCCAGCGCTTTCGCCTCCGATAAAATAGGTAACAAGAAACACAATAAAAAAGCCAAGAACCACTGCAAGCTGGTAAATTGAAACCAGGGTTCCTCTATGTTTGGCGGGTGCAATTTCCGCAATATACATAGGGGAGGTCAAGGATGCGATACCTATCCCAAGTCCTCCAATGATTCTGTAAATAACCAAAATAGTCAGCGAATCGGCCACGCCTGAGCCCCATGCCGAAATCGAGAAGAGGAGCGCAGAAAGTATAAGCGTATATTTTCTGCTGAACCTGGCGCTGAGATATCCCGCTAAAAGTGCACCTATCAGACATCCGTAAAGTGCACTACTCACTGCCCACCCTTGTTCGCCTGCTGAAAGATTAAAATATTCGGTAAAATAAAGCTGGGATCCGGAGATCACTCCTGTATCATAACCAAATAAAAATCCGCCCAGCGCTACAATGAAACTTATCCAGATTAAGTACAGCCTGCTGTTTTTCTTAGTTGTATTCATACTGCTTTCACTTACATTAATATTTTACTTTTACCGGTTTAATATGATCCCAACTACTTAATGTATATATAACACCCCGGTTTATTGGTATTTACATAATACTAATAAGGCGCAAGACACCTTTTACATCTGTCATACAGTAATCAGGTGGCAGCAATATATTAATATTTCTGTGAATCACATAGTGAGACACGAAATTTGGATACTTGACGTAGTGTCAGGCCATTGATGGACCGGTATCAGAATTATAATTTTTAACCCAACGAACAAAAACTATTAGATTGTACTCATTTCCTGATTACCCGGCATACCTATAAGTGGGTGATTCAATTAAAATGAGTTGCAGGTTTTGATTTCCATTAATAACCCATGAATAGAAAATGCGTTAATTTCTTGCTATTGTGAAAAGTCTTGAAGGATATTGAAATTAACACTATACTTCTTCTTTTTTGCAGCAAATTAAAACCAAAATATTATGAACTGGATTGAAATTGTAGGACATACCGGCGCCTTATTGAGCAGTATAACTTTTATGCCTCAGGTTTACAAAACCTGGCAGACAAAAAGAGCAGGTGATCTCAGTATGAATATGATGTTGATTGTCTTTATCAGTACTATCGTCTGGCTGGTTTATGCCATTGAGCTTACGTTGTGGCCGGTAATAGTAGCTAACACGATAATCTGTGCATTAAGTGTTTTGTTGATTTATTTTAAGCTTATCTTTAAGTAAGACTTGAGAAATTTTTATTTGCCTGATTTCCGGAGTGGTTCTTTGTGTAAACCGGAGGCAAAGAAATGACAGAGATACCGGCTGGCATAATACCTTTAGTTATTAGTTGGATTATTCCGGGTTGAATATAAATTATAACATCTCAATTTTTGACTTACAATTTAAAAATGATTAACTTAAAATCATTATGGTAAAAAGTTATAAAGGTGTAGCTGTAGTAAAGCCCAAAAAGGAGCCCCTTCAACCCGTCACTGTAGAATATTACATGGCGCGAAGACTTGTTACCTTCCATCCTGATCAGACCATTGATTTTGTTGTGGATACCTTGCTGGCTAAAAAAATCTCGGGAGGTCCGGTGGTGGATGACAATAATAATCTTGTGGGGATCATTTCGGAAGGTGATTGCCTGAAAGAAGTGGTTAAAGGCAAATACACAAATACACCAAATTTGTCCGGTTTTGTACATGAACACATGGCAAGAAATGTCAGGTTTGTATCACCGGACATGAACATATTTGAATTGGCGCAAATGTTTCTGAATATGAAGCTGCGCCGATTTCCCGTGCTAAAAGACGGCAAATTGGTTGGCCAGATCAGTCAGAAAGATGTAATGCGGGCGGTGAAAATGTTGAAGGATACTACGTGGTAACATGCCTGTTCGTGAACAATATTAGAATTAAACCTTAATTGCGGGAAAATATTCAATGAGTTATTTTAGGTTAAAACTGTAAAGTTTCAGCTTATAAACTAAAAGTTGCTTTTAAACTGCAATCTCATTAAAATCCTCCTGGAGCAACAACCTGCAAGTCTGCCAAACACATCTGTCAGGCAGGCAGTCAGTCGTCCAATCGGCGATTTTGGTTAAATTCCTATGTTGTTGCTCCTTTTTTTCTCCAGACGCCAAGAATAAATCCCGATAACGTCATGGCTACCATGCCGTACCCACCCGTAATCCATGATAAGGCATAGGGCTTCATTGCAAACATATTTCCTGTCATGATGGTGAGGAAAACAAAGGAAAATGAGATCAGAAGCCCGATACCTGCGCCACCCATACCGGATTCGACATTCATATTATGAAGAAGCCAGGCGAGTACATACAAAGGCACTACGGTGGCAATGAAGTTAGTGATCCAGACACCTGCTCCCGGAGGATTGGCCTCAATATCTGCCAGGCTCAGGCCTGACATTTCCATCCAGAGTTCACCAAAAAGTGTTTCGTACCATAAAAAACCTAAACCGGTTAAAAGTATGACACAAACCCAAACGGCAGCATGATTAATACTTTTCATTGGATTTTTTGGTTGGTTACGGCGATTAATATACAAAAATCATACGTCTTATTGAGCAGTGGTAATGGAAATATTCTGAGATCTGACATTTATAGGAAATACAAATAAAGTTGTCATCACACATACGGTTACCACTATTACCGTTTTCGTAATCAATCCCAATCCTCAGCATCTTTCCGGCTCTTCACTGCGTTTCATGCGGACGGGTTTAAAATATTGGTTGTGGCAGGAAAAAATAAATGATAGATTTAACAGCATATGGGACACCAGAAAAAAATTGATGCTAATTATTTGTGGAAAGAGCTGGTTTTCAGCGCCACCGGTAGCAGCGGACCGGGTGGACAGCACGTCAACAGAGTCAATACAAAAGTTAACCTCCGGTTTGACATAGTAAACTCCGGACTATTAAGCGAAGAGGAAAAACAGCTAATTCTGAAAAAGCTGGCTTCAAAAATTACCGGAAAGGGAGTTATAATACTGTCAGCGCAAGCCGAACGGTCTCAGCTTATGAATAAAGAAGCAGTTACTCAAAAATTAAATGAGTTGCTCGAAAAGGCTTTTTTTATAAAAAAGAAGCGAAAGCCCACCCGGCCTTCGAAAAGCGCGATACAAAAACGACTGGATGACAAAAAAAAGCTTGCTGAGAAAAAAATGATGAGAAAGAATATGTAAATACATCGATAAATCGCATAATTACGTTTGAGATTCGTGGCATATTTGCAAGATATTTTTATGAGAAAACGATATATTGAAAATCAAAATGACTATAAAGGATATGGAGAAGATTTATGTGGATTGACTTCGGGCTGGTTTCCAAATGATGTACCATGCCCCGGTTAACATAAAATATATGTGAGGCCAACATAAATTTTCATTCTTTCTGGTTTTTTATCTTTTATTCTGCTATATTTATTTCACACTTCATGAGACTTTTAAGCCTCAAAGTACATGGTGGCTGATCTGGACTTTATCAATGCGATAATGAACCAGCCCCAACACAAAGGTGAGCGATGCTCGCCTTTGTGTTTTATAGAGATCTTGTATTATTTACTAGGTTTGGCAGCCCTTTACAGTACTACATTTTCTTTATCCTGAACACTCTCAATGCGGCCAATCAGATGAGGAAAAAAACTACCCCAATATACCAGACACGGTGATGCCAAACCATCGGCTTGTGAATGTGTCGATCAGAATGCCGTGTGGATCTTCTGAATTCACATAGATCATCACTTCTTCATCCGGATCATAACTTGGAGGAGTTGAGGATACGAAAGACTGATATTCATAGGTATTGCCTTTGTATACATATTCAATTTCAATCAGGGGCTGGCTAACGTCCTTCGCTATTAATAATATTAATGAATCCCAACCCCATATTTCTTTAAAGCTTGCACCGCGACTATAGATAGATCATTATCTGGAAAAATAATGACAAATTGTGTAGTCATTCCAAAATGTGCCAAAGACACAGCCAAGTTAACCTCTGAGCTATCTTGATTGATATCGAATGATTTAGCTTGGAAAAATCGGAGATTTCCAGGGGTGGCCAATCTCATCAAAAGTTCACCAAAATATACTATTTTTTGAGGTTGGAACATTCCAATTAGTGAAATTAAGAGAAGTAGATAAACTGTTTAAAAACAGTCTATTTCTTTTCTACCAAAATTATATTACATTACAGAAGATGGCGTTTTTATTTATGAAGAAAAGTCTATCAGGGTTGTTAACCGGTAACCTCCTGCCCGAATCGTTTTACATTGAAAATCCGACTAACTTGGGTTTATTCATACCACATCAGGATTTGCGCTTCTGACCTGAAATGACATTCTGGAGATCCTGAAGATTCTGAATGGTACCTGAATGTTTTACAATTATCGGTTAAGCTTTAATTTACACGATTATTCTAAACGGGATGCCTCAAATACATATATCTGATCAAATTTACCGGTTATCTGCAATAAACGGTATCACTCTTTTAGTTATAGAATTATTTGTGGGTTCATGTGCTTTGCCAGATGAAAACAGATATACGGCCGGTGATTTGACCGGTAAATGGCAGAGTTTATCACTTGATATCACTGTTATTTCACCGGATAATAATGCGGATTCTATAGGTAGATTGCTTGTGCCGGAGGGTGAATGGGAAAAAATTATGGCATTTAAACCTATCATAACTGAATATTTGCCAGATAGTTCATTGTTTCAACGTATTATTCCCTTGATGGCACCATGATTATGAACAGGCAGGGAATCTGGTGGATAGAAGGCAACAGCCTGTTTATGACCGACGGGAAAACATTGTTTTCGTATAAAATAAAAATTGAATCAGAAAAAGCGGTTTTTGAAAGCATACTCGACTGGGATCAGGATGGCCGCGAGGATGACCAATACAAGGGTATGCTGGTGAAAATTAAATAAGTAACGAAAGACAAAACATACAGTAGATGAAAAAATTGAAGGAAGACTGGAAAGCATCCCTTTCGGAGGAACAATACCGGATTTTGCGTCAAAAAAACACCGAACGGGCGTTTTCCGGTGAATACCTGAATAATAAACAGCCTGGTATCTATAAATGTGCCGGGTGTGGAAATCCATTATTTTCGTCAGAAAATAAATTCGATTCGGGTTCCGGATGGCCCAGTTTTTATGATTCCATAGATGATACGCACATTGATAAAGTGATAGATAAAACGTGGGGAATGATACGCACAGAAGTGGAATGTGCCAGTTGCGGTGGGCATTTAGGTCATGTATTCGATGACGGCCCTGCACCTACCGGCCTGAGGTATTGCATCAATTCAGCATCTCTTTCGTTTGAATCAGATAATGAATGAGATTACCAATACTTAAAGCAGGTAAATGCCTCCTTTTCCAGACTTTCTCCGTGATTTATGTGGGGTAGCTGCTGCTGTGTGTAAAAACACATGGTCGTCTGATTATATGCATTCGACCGCTTCTTCCGCACTTTTAACTAAGGGCATATTTCAAAATTATTCGTGTCAATGTATTAATTTCGCCACCAGAATACACATGCGATGTTCGATATTGTAATTATAGGCGGAGGTATAGTAGGACTTGCAGCAGGCTTTAAAATTAAACAAGCACAGCCCAAACTAAAAGTAGTTATCCTCGAAAAGGAAGATAAAATTGCTTCTCACCAGACGGGCCACAACAGCGGTGTCATTCATTCAGGATTATATTATAAGCCCGGCAGCCTGAAAGCACAGAATTGCATCGCCGGCTATCATGAACTTCTCGATTTCTGCGATCAGCAGGATATTACATATGACATCTGCGGAAAAATTGTTGTGGCCACCCATACGGAGCAGTTGGGGGCTATGGAAAACCTTTATATGCGAGGTGTTCAAAATGGGTTGAAGGGCATTAAAAAACTTACAAAAGATGAACTGAAAGAATATGAGCCCTATGTAAACGGCATAGCCGGGCTGCATGTACCGCAAACAGGAATTATCGATTATTCCCGTGTGGCAAATAAAATAGCTGATAATTTTTTTGAACTGGATGGTATGATTGCCACATCATCCCGGGTAACTGAAATTAACGTTTCGGAAAAGGTAATAGATATAATCACGTCCGGAAGCCGGTATGAATCAAAAATTCTATTGAATTGTGCAGGCTTATACGCAGATAAAGTAGCGGAAATGACAGGGATCGAAACGGGTGTACGTATCATACCTTTCCGGGGCGAATATTTTAAAGTGAGGAAAGAAAAAGAACACCTGGTCAGGAATCTGATTTACCCTGTACCAAATCCGGATTTTCCGTTTCTTGGCGTGCATTTCACACGTATGATAAACGGTGGCATCGAAGCCGGCCCCAATGCAGTGCTTGCTTTTAAGCGGGAAGGTTATTCGAAATCACAGTTTAACCTGAGAGAACTTTATGAAACACTGACCTGGCCCGGTTTCAGAAAAATAGCTGCTACCTATTGGCAAACGGGACTTGGAGAAATGTACCGCTCGTTTTCTAAAAGGGCTTTTACAACTGCCCTTCAGCAACTTTTGCCTGATATTTTGGCTGGAGATCTGGAACCAGGGGGTGCAGGCGTGCGTGCACAGGCATGCGATAAAGATGGCGGCCTGATCGATGATTTCGTGATTGCCGAAACAAAGAATGTAATCAACGTACTCAATGCACCGTCGCCTGCAGCAACCTCAGCACTTTCTATTGGAAAAACCCTGGCCCAAAAGACACTGGAGAGACTCTGAATCGGTTATAAAAAATGGCTTTACCACGAATTTAATAAGGAATGGAATTTATAATCGAATGCTAAAATGCTAAAATGCTAAAATAAATTTATAGAGAATGATGACCGGGAAAGAACCATCCTACACGAACAATAAATAACATTTACACATTTAATCATTTACGCATTTAATCATTTCCACTAAAATAACAGTAGAACCTAAAAAATAACCTGATTCGGAACCGACACCGATTATTACTTTCTGATGAGTTATTATGAATACAGGCTTTTGCGGGAGTTGAGAAAATGGCAGAAGGAAATGCAACGTCCGCCATCTTTCATTAACCGGGTCACCACGAGTGCCCAGCACCGCATAAACAGGATCATACCTGAAAAGGTGCACGGGGTGGTTACCGAAGGCATTAAACAAATGATACGGGTGGTGATATTTGGTGCAAGCCTTACCACATTTCAGAAACAAAAGCTGCTTTCAATTGAAAATATCGAGATCAACGTCCAAAAACGCATAAAATTTTACCGCACTGCTGCAGCTACAGAAGGAGCCCTCACCGGATATGGCGGAATATTACTTGGCTTTGCCGATTTTCCTCTCTGGCTGTCTCTCAAAATGAAAATGCTGTTTGAAATTGCCTCTCATTATGGATATGATATAAAGGACTACAAAGAACGGATCTATTTATTACATATTTTTCAGCTTACGTTTTCAAGTCAAAAACATAGAAACACGGTATATGAATTATTAGCCGATTGGGAAAACCAAGAAGGTTTACTGCCTGACGACCTCAACCAGTTCGACTGGCGTACCTTTCAACTGGAATACCGGGATTATATAGATCTTGCCAAGCTTCTTCAATTGATCCCAGGTTTTGGTGCCTTCATTGGCGCCTATATTAACTACCGGCTTACCAATACGTTGGGTAATAATGCTATGAATGCGTATCGGATGCGTAAATACGGCCAGATTAAATAATGCGATTTTATTAACTTAATCGAATACCGAACCTGGCAACATACAAGCTTAATGTCCGAATACCTTTTTCAGGATTTCACTGGTTCGTGCTGCAGGGTCTTCCCTGATTCGGGCTTCCTCTTTGGCAATAAGAACAAATAAGCCTTTAATTGCCTGTTCGGTCGCATAGGTATCAAGATCCGGGTTGAGCTTTTTTACAAATGGTATTTTGTTATACACATTGATAAGATTGGCATAATATCTGGTTGCGCTTACTTCATCCAGTGCGTTGCTGATAATGGGCAGGAATTTAGCATTTAGTTGTGGAGATGTTGTTTTGTTCAGGTATTTGGTAGCGGCATCGTTTTCTCCTTTCAAAATGCCCCATGCATCCTCCACCGTCATCGATTTGATTGCTGATACAAAGACAGAGGAAGCTTCTTTGGCCGCTTTTTCTGCACCCCGGTTTAACGAAATAATGAATTTATCAACCTCATCACTCATTCCGATCGACCGCAATCTCGTTTCGGCTTCTTTTGCTTCTGGTGGAAACGGAATTCTGATCAAGGAATTACCATAATACCCATCAACCCGGGATGCCTGCTCAGATGATGTGGTAATGCCTTTTTCAAGCGCTGCTTTTAATCCGGATATAATTTCGTCCTCCGTTAACGATCCTCCTCTAAAAAACGAAGTGACTTTTTTCAATGGATTTTTAATTTGGCTGGCTGATATACTTACTGTGAAATAAAATACCGGAATTATCAGGATGTATTTTATGTATTTTTTCATGATCTCTTATTATAACGAAATAATTACTATTTCGTTTATTGGTGGGTTTTATAAATAAACATATGAATTTTGACTGCAGGCGATCAAATCCACACGGTTCTGTCTATTATGATAATCTTTTGAGAATACATTGTTGGCTGCCTACTAATCATGATTTGGTTATTTTACTTTGGTGAACACAATGAAAAACAGGTTTATCACGTGTAGTAGTTCTTTTTGAAATGTAACTATCAAAGAACTCATTCAGTCATAATGCAGTACATTTAACAACTGCAACCAAATGCCATTCATTTCTTCCTTTAATAGCTCCACTTATTTATCTTGTAAACTATGAAAGATTATCCTGTATTCCTGATCCTGATACTTTTATACCTGAACCCTATTATTTCCAATGCCCGGCAAGTTGTTCAGCTTGATACAATCGAATGCATTCGTAAAAAAGGACAGGTAAAACAGCTTTATGAATCTGAGAGGAATGTAAATCAAGACGAACCTGCTATTGATCCGGACTTTATTTTGTTCCTAATAGGCGATACGGGAAATCCCCAATGTGTACCGGAACTGAATGATTCGTTTTATCGCAAGGTGCATGAAAGTACCGTAAAAAGTTCGATCGTGTACCTGGGCGACAATGTATATACGAATGGAATCCCTTACAGAAGTTATACAAGCGATACGTATGAGGGGAAAAACATGAAAGTTAAAATTGCTGAAACCAAACTGCTTGTACAACTCAACCGATTATCCGAATATACAGGCAATGCGTTTTTTGTTCCGGGCAATCACGATTACCACAAAATAGTTAAATCGCCAAAACGCATTGATGCTCAGCGAAACCTGATCACTGCGTTTGATAAGAAAAAGGAAACAGATGGAGAAATCGCATTTAAACCCGCTGCCCGGGAAGATTTAAAAGTAGAACTAGTGGAACTGACCCCGGAAATAGCCATTATTTTCATCGATTCGGAATGGGCGGTACGTAAAATCAATAAGCCTGAAAGCAAACGTTTATTTACAGATCCCTTAAAAAAAGCCTTTGATACGGCTCAAAAATATAATTATGTGATCCTGGCAGCACATCACCCGCTCTATTCTGTTGGCGATCACGGACACGAAAAATTAATCTTTGCATCCGAAGACATACACCGAAAAAAGTATAGAAAATATATCCGCAGCATCGAATCTTATCTGAATAAGGGGATAAACATCATCTATGCTGCCGGACACGATCATTCCATACAACACATACATTCGCAAAATTTTCATCAGATCATCAGCGGATCCGGCAGCAAATCAAATCACATTATTAAAAATGAAGTACCGTCTGACTCACTGCAATACGCAATTGCTAACCACCTTACCGATGAAGCTTTTATGAAAAAACGACCACGGTTTAAAACAGCGCTTGAATCCCTCCTGTTTGCCACCAATTACAATGGTTATGTCCAGCTCGAATTTTATTCAGGAAGAAATGAAGTGTGGATGAAGGTGTACGCTATTTCTGACAATTCGTTGAAAAACCTTTATTCAGCGCGGCTATTCTGAATCTACTATTCGTTGCAGTAAACGCACTCACCACGATTTGATCAATTCGTGAATTTCCAGCGCCAGGTCTCTGGGAAGTATAATGGCGATAATCAACATAAGCAGCGCCAATAATCGCCGGACCATAAATATTGCAGCCTTGTAAATCATATCACTTGTAACTATCTGTTTGCTTTATCTTAATACGATATACCGGAAAAAGTAACTCACATAGCCTTGAAAATTTCAATCCTCCGTGTCCCTGGCCTGAAGCAGATGAAGCTGAAGGATGGCGTGACAAACTGAGAGTTGCTATTCTGAGGCTCCCATAAATGCATTCAACTTATAGAAAATGAACTGTTTACTCATACCATAAAATGATAGTAAATGTGTCATGATGAATGAAATACAACGTCATTACCCGGTTTCTTGTCTGCCGTAGCTTTAGCGTAGGCAGAATCCGGGTAATCCCCTTAACGATACACTGATTTCAATTTATTCACA
>JADFHN010000105.1 GCA_022567155.1 Bacteroidota bacterium | reverse complement strand
TTGTAAAGCTGGCCATCGAGGGCGGATGCAATGCAGTTGCTTCAACTTTTGGGGTGCTCGCTTCCGTTTCCAGAAAATATGCGCATAAAATTCCGTTCATCGTGAAATTCAATCACAATGAACTTATGACATACCCAAACAAATATGACCAGATCATGTTCGGCACGGTGGAGGAAGCATGGAACCTGGGTGCAGCCGCAGTGGGCGCCACCATTTATTTTGGTTCGGAAGAATCAAATCGTCAGATTGTAGAGGTGGCCCAGGCTTTTGAAATGGCCCATGAACTGGGTATGGCAACCATCCTGTGGTGCTATACACGGAACAATGCATTCAAAATAGACGGGGTTGACTATCATTCCGCTTCGGATATTACCGGACAGGCAAATCACCTTGGTGTTACCATCCAGGCTGATATTATCAAACAAAAGCAGGCTACGAACAACGGTGGATTCACCGCCATTGGTTTTGGAAAAACGCATCCGAAGATGTATGATGCTCTTAATTCCAATCATCCTATCGACCTGACCCGTTACCAGTTAGCAAACTGTTATATGGGCCGGAGCGGGATGATTAACTCAGGAGGAGCTTCTTCCGGCGAATCCGATCTTGCGGATGCCGTCAGAACTGCTGTTATCAATAAAAGAGCGGGAGGTACCGGACTGATATCCGGAAGAAAAGCATTTCAGCGTCCTATGGAAGAAGGCGTGAAATTGCTGAATGCCATCCAGAATGTATATCTGACAAAGGAAATAGACATTGCATAGCATGTATTTTATTTGACAAGTGATAAAAGGAAATTTAATGAAATCTAAAGGAACTATTGCAATTCTCACCGGCGGCGGCGATGTACCGGGCCTGAATCCCGCCATCCGGGCGGTTACTTTTCGAGCGCTTCGCGAAGGATACAGGGTGCTTGGCATCCGGCGCGGATGGGGAGGCCTTGTAGATTTTATCCCGGATAAAGATGCTGACAACAGCAATAATGTATTGGAGTTGACTGCAGAACTGGTAAACCGTGCCGGCCGCACAGGTGGAACTTTTCTTCATACTTCAAGAACCAATCCGAGCAAACTTGTCAAAACGAGCATACCGGAGCACCTGAAGTCAACTTATTCGGAAGATGTCAATGATATCACCCCGGATATTCTGAAAAACCTGGATTATCTTGGAGTGGACTACCTGATCCCTATCGGTGGTGATGATACGCTGAGTTTCGGACTCCGGCTGCACCAGGAAGGTGTGAAAGTGTTGGCAATACCCAAAACGATGGATAATGACGTTCCGGGAACGGACTACTGCATTGGTTTCAGCACATGCGTAACAAGAACAATTGAAATGACGCACATGCTTCGCACTTCTGCAGGTTCTCACGAGCGTTTCCTGGTTATTGAAGTATTTGGTCGCTATGCAGGATTTTCTACCCTGTTGCCTACCATGGCCGGTGCGGCAGACAGGTGTGTTATTCCCGAGCATCCGTTTGATATTGAGCAACTCACTGAACTGATGATTTATGACAGGAGCTATAACCCCAGTAATTATGCGGTTGTACTCGTGTCGGAAGGCGCTACAATGAGTCATGATACGGAGATGTCGTTCGAGGGAGAGGAAAAAGATATGTTCGGCCATAAAAAACTCGGCGGTATTGGCGACAAAGTAGCGGCAGAACTTAAAGAGTTGTCTTCCAAATACAACAACGGCAGGCAGGTAGCCATTGTAAACCAGCGACTCAGCTACCTGGTTCGCTGCGGCGAGCCGGATGCATTTGATTCCATTGTACCTATGGCGTTCGGCAACATTGCCCTGGACCTGATTCTTGAAAAGAAATCAGGCCGTCTGATCTCTTTACGCAAAGGTGTTTACGATAATGTGCCTCTTGACATCATTAAGAGCAGGAAAAAATTGATTGATGTAGAAAAATACTACGATATTGACCGGATGCGGCCCAAATATGAATCCTTTTTAAAAAAGTCGCTTTTTATCATGACGGCTGACGATTAGGAATTGCCTCACGCGTGTGTGAGGTTATGAATTTTAACGATTTATTCACCAGGTTAATCAGACAGCCACAAATGCAATATGCGGCTACGGTTACTATCTAATTTGTGAATATTGTTTCGCTACGTTGCCTCAGATTGAATCTGAGGCAATTCAGAATCCAACCTATTTTACAAAATAATAAATACGTACAATCTATTAATGACCCGTCCTGAAATTGGCTGCCTGTAAAAAAGTATAAATAGTTAACTTAAATCAGGACAAAATGAGCAAGAATTAAGTTTACAGATTAATTTAAAGTTATTTAATTTCCATAAAACCCGGCTCAATATTTTACATTTGAGGGAAAAACAGACCCAATGTCAGAAAAAGAGCACAAAGCCGGTTTCGTAAGCATCATTGGCAAACCCAATGTGGGTAAATCCACCCTGATGAATCAGCTGGTGGGTGAACGGCTTTCTATCATCACTTCAAAAGCACAGACCACGCGTCACCGGATCCTGGGCATTATATCCGGAGACGATTTCCAGATCGTATATTCCGATACGCCCGGAATGATCAAACCGGCTTACGAGCTTCAATCCAACATGATGCGGTTTGTAAACAGTTCACTGGAAGACGCCGATGTGGTTTTGCTCGTTTCCGACCTTTTTGACCACTATGATGATACCCTGATCAAAATACTTACGAAGATATCACGACCGCTTATCCTGATCCTTAACAAGATTGATCTGGACAAAGGTGGACAAACCGAAGAAAAGATTGCTTACTGGCAAACCGCTTTATCTTTCACCCGGATTATCCCCATTTCAGCCCTGACCGGTACGGGCATTGAAAACGTATTTGAAACAATCCTGGAAACCCTTCCGGTGCACCCTCCCTATTTCCCCAAAGATACCCTTACTGATAAACCCGAAAAGTTTTTTGCCTCTGAACTTATTCGGGAAAAAATATTTTTGCATTACAGAAAAGAAGTGCCCTACAGCACCGAAGTGGTAATTACGGAATTTATAGAAAGCGAGGATATCATTCACTTGCGCGCTGAAATATATGTAGAGCGAAAAAGCCAGAAAGGGATTATCATTGGTAAAGGCGGAGAAGCGCTGAAACGGATTGGTACTGAAGCACGGAAAGACATGGAAATTTTTTTTAATAAAAAAGTGTTTCTGGAAACATTTGTAAAAGTGGCGCAGGATTGGCGTAAAAAAGAAATGAACCTGAAGCGGTTTGGATATGGCATCTAACTAAGCCAGCTTGATTTTCGTCCTTGTTACTATTGCATTATGGCCACAAAAAGAATATCTCAGTTAATTCAGGCATCTCCGGAAATCAATGAAGCGTATGATACTTCAACTTCCGGTTTTGCGCAATTCAGCGCGGAAGTTGCACATTGGTTCAACGGTCAGCAACATTCATTTGCAGAATTAGACGATGAGGCTAAAAAATATCCAGAAAATGTTGCTTTTCGCACTGCTCTGAAAATTGTCGCATCGAAAAGAATTATTTCCGGAATTGATCAGAAAGTAGCGGTAACGCTGCTGAACCCGGTTTATAAAGAAACCGGCAGAATGCAACCACACGTAGCATGCACCCGCATGGTGACGACTCCATCCGTTTCAAAATCAAAACCCTGCAGGAACTTGAAGCCCTAAACCCGCTTTTTACAGCACGGTTTGTGGTCATAGATGATGAATGCCCGGACAATTCCGGTTTGATGGCCCGGACAATCATTGAAAACGAATATCCGGAAGCATATAAAACCGGAAGGTATAAGGTTTTGTTTCTCGGAAGCGCCATAGAGGAGAAGGATACCGATCTTCCACCCGGATTGACCCACAAATCGGGATCAAACCGGAGTGTAAAGGAGGTGCTCTGCTTTTTGGAATGCGATCAACAGTTAACGACATCAAAGATGGGCTGTATATCCTGATCGATAATGATGCAGATTTGTCCGTTCATCCGGCGCTAACAGGAATATTGATTGAAGATATTCTATCAGGAAAATCAAAAGTTGTAGCGGCATCAAGACGCGAACCGGATTCCGTTTCAATTATCGGCAGCACCAGAAATACACGCGGTCAGTTTTTTATAAAAATATGGAGATATTTACTGCCTGAACTGGCAAAAATTATTAAGGATACCAATCGCGCGTTCAAGGCATTCGAGAGCGAAGCCTTGAAGCAGATATTGAATAGAATTGAAATTTATACTTTTCCTTACCAGATCGAGTTGTTACAGGCATGTATAAGTCATGGAATACCGCTGCAAAAAAGAGGGATTTCATACATTGATTCAGAGGCAGCCTCTACCCAGAGCGGCAGTGATATTACTGAAACTTATCTCAATCAGATCCGGCAGATCATTGATATCGCTTTACGATACCACACCATCAATCCAAATGATAAATTGCTTCGGTTTTTTCTGTCCATCTCCGAAGAGGAGTGGATGACTATCGAAAATACCCCCCCTGATGACCTTATGGATTCAATAAATTCAGTGGGTACATGACAGTTCATAATAATTTTAACCGTTACGGTTAGTATTTCTGAAGATCAGATACGCTTTTTCAATGAGTTGCCAAGGGTTTATTCAGTTGCATTTTGTGAAAATTTCTGCATAAGAGAGAGATCGGATTTTTTTAGACCATTCACAACCAGATATATTCCTGCTATTTCCGGTGAACGTATAATGTATCATAGAATGATCTTGTTACTTTTGCAGCTTAAATAATCCCCCGGTTTTTTCAAAATAGAATTAATAACTACGGGTGGCTTCGAGACCACCTTCAGGACAGGGTAAGTTATTTAAGCATAATAGGAGTATTTAAATGGCCAATATCGTAGCAATAGTAGGAAGACCCAATGTCGGAAAATCCACCTTTTTCAACCGGTTGGTAGAAAAAAGAAGCGCCATCATGGACGACACCAGTGGTGTTACCCGTGACCGCAACTACGGAATTGCCGAGTGGAACGGAAAGCAATTTACCACCATCGATACAGGTGGCTATGTGGTAGGCTCGAATGACATATTTGAAGGGGCCATACGCTACCAGGTAGATATAGCGCTGGAAGAAGCTTCGGTGATTGTGTTTATGGTAGATTGCATAGACGGGCTTACCGGTCTGGATAAAGATTTCGCAAATGTACTGCGCAAATCGAAAAAGCCCGTTTACATTGCAGCCAACAAGGCGGATAATCAGCAAATGATGTTGATGGCCAACGAATTTTATGCACTGGGGTTTACCGATATTTTTCCAATATCTTCCACCAGCGGCAGTGGAACGGGTGATCTGCTTGATGTGGTGGTAAGTCATTTTCCTGAGGCAGAGCCTGATACCACCTCTGAAATACCACGGATTGCAATTCTTGGCAGGCCCAATACCGGCAAATCTTCCTTCCTGAATGTTTTACTGGGCAAAGAAAGAAGTATCGTCACTGACGAAGCAGGCACCACACGTGATGCTGTGGATTCACATTATACGGCATTCGGAAAAAACTTTATACTTACTGACACTGCTGGTATCCGTAAAAAATCGAGGGTACGCGATAATGTTGAATTTTATTCGGTGATGCGGTCCATTCAGGCCATGCAGGATAGTGATGTTTGCATCATTCTCATAGATGCTGCAAGGGGTTTTGAGTCACAGGATATGAATATTATTGCACTTGCCCACAAGTATAAAAAAGGAATACTGATTATGGTTAATAAGTGGGACCTGATCGAAAAAGACAGCGCAACGGCTGAAAAAATTAAAAAAGAGATCGGGAAAAAACTGGGTGAAATGAACTACATCCCCATTCTGTTTACATCCGTCATCCAGAAACAAAGAATTTTTCAGGTTATTGAAAAAGCCATAGAGATTTCTGATAACCGCAGAAAAAAAATTCCGACTTCTAAACTCAACGACGTTCTGCTTCCCGAAATTGAACGATATCCACCTCCCGCAAATAAAGGCAAATACATTAAAATAAAATACGTAACCCAGCTACCGGTAAATACACCC
Source organism: Bacteroidota bacterium (assembly GCA_022567155.1). Taxonomy (GTDB): domain Bacteria; phylum Bacteroidota; class Bacteroidia; order Cytophagales; family Cyclobacteriaceae; genus SZUA-230. Next base: position 5,009 of record JADFHN010000105.1, on the reverse strand, counting down.
ACGTTTGCATTTTTCTGCAACCTCCCGCAATATATTAAACAACCCTACAAGCGATTCATTGAAAATAAGATCCGGTATCACTTTGATTTTGAGGGTGTGCCCTTAAATATATCGTTCAGAAAGAAATAAAGCTTTGAAAATGGTATTTTATTTATATTATTGCATGTTAATATAAACCTAAATTAAAACCTGTATGAAAAAGCTAAGTTCAATTTTGTTGGCTGTGCTGTTTGTGTTTAGCCTGGCCGCATGTGGTGGAAGTAGCCAAAAAGCTGCCGAAGAAGACGAAGATGCAACGGCTGTTGAAGAAACCTCAGCGGAAGAAGTAAATGAGATGACTGAAGTCGAATCTGACACCACGGAAGTCGAATCTGACACCACGGAATTGGAAGGGGAAGAAGATGCCGACGAAGATGAAGATACTGAAGAGAAAGAGGATAGCGAAGAAGGCGAAAAATAGCCAGAATTATTAACGAATGGTATTAGTCATTTTTCTGTTCGGGGATTAAATAATCCGGTAAACAGTTGAATATGATTATTCCACTATGTTTTATTAGAACATCGATTTAATGTCATATTTCAAACGATGGTTGACAACATATTACACCTGACTTGGTGATAAATCCCACAAGACACTTGCGGAATATTATTAATTAAATATTTACAGATATTTCCTTACTTACAACACTTTGTTTTAACTTATTAAAAATATACCTACCTTGTAAATTAACCAACCAAAAAGTAACTATGAAAAAATTAAGTATCAACCTGTTTATGTCAGTTGCAGTGATCATATTGATGACCTACTGTGGTGGTGGAAAGTCTTCCTATGATACAGAAACCGAGGAAGAGACAGCGGCAGAAACCGAAATGGAAGAAGCTGAAAGTGAATCAGCTTACTCACAGAATACGGCGATGGGAGTGGTACATGAAGTCGAAGACTTTGCCAGATGGCATACCGGATACCTGGAAAAATCTGATCCGGCTGCCAGGATATCGGTTCATGTAAACGTGGATAATCCTAATGAAGTAACGGTATTTGAGTTTACAAAAAGTCATGAAGAGGCTACTGCATTTATTCAGTCTGACGAGATAAAAAGCGCAATGGATGAATATGGGGTAACTACCGAACCGGTGTTGACTTTGTATGATATCAAATACATGAATCCCGATGAAGACCCAATCGGAAAATATCGTGTTGTCATCCAGCACGAGGTTTCGGATTATGCATCATGGAAAGAGAAATTTGATGCTGATGCAGAAAGAAGAGCTGAAGCAGGGCTGCAACTATTAGCATTGGGAACATCGTCGGACCAGCCAAATATGGTCCACATATTTTTTGCAACTGATAATCTTGAACCGGTAAAAAATATGCTTGACGATCCTGAAATGAAAAAAGTAATGGATGATGCCGGTGTCATTTCAGAGCCTGTGGTAGTATACCTGACAACACCAGATTCTAATTGATCACTTCGTAATAAGAGAAAGAGCCCTTGACGAATTTATCAAGGGCTTTTTTTTATAAATCAATATTTCTATCCTGTTATTATATTACAAAAAAATTTAACTAGCATTGTTTGTATAATTTACTAAAATTGGCATACAATCAAATGATATCTCATCCACCCTTCCGGAAAATTTTCCAATGAAAAATTTCCATTCAGACAATCTCCTGATTTTACTGCAGGACAAGATTCCCGAAAAGGCAATAAATTATTGTAATGATTTACAGCGAACTTTCCCATTCAGATTTAAGATTACAAAAAACAGAAGATCGAAAGCCGGTGATTACAGGTTTAATAAAAGATTCAATACCCACCATATCACAGTTAATAATAGTCAAAATCATTACGCATTTCTACTAACTTATATTCATGAAGTTGCTCATCTCGTCGCGTTTGAGAAGTATGGAAGAAATATCAGGCCGCACGGTGCAGAATGGAAATCCACGTTCCGGAATCTGATGCTGCCATTGCTTACTCCTGACATTTTTCCTGATGATCTGCTTAAGGTTGTGGCCCGCCATTTAAAAAACCCGAGAGCTTCCACACATTCCGATCACCGGCTTATTGAAGTCATGCGAAAATATGACCCTCAATTCGAGAATGGAAACCAAACGAAACTCCGAGATCTGAAAACCGGCCTGAAATTCGAATTTAACGACCGGATTTTCGAAAAACTCGAAACACGGCGAACAAGGATTGTCTGTCAGGAACAGCGATCCGGGAAAAAATACCTGATACCGGAAATTGCACTTGTGGATGTGATTTGATTATCTGATAAAAAAGTACTCGGGGAGAACCTATTTCCGGTAAGTGGATATCTTTGTTAAAATAAAATGAAAGTAAGAAACGATATAAGGTTTACAAGAAAACAGAAATTACATATTTTTGTAAGGAGATTTTTTTTGAAAAAAATATGAAAATCGCCATCAAATAAATCTCTTATTCTGATACGTTTTGAATAAAGCATTTGTTTTAACCTGCAAATACAATTTGCTGTAATACAGTCTATTAAGCATGATTTTGTTATTTATAGCAGTCTCTAAATTATTTTCAGTTTGCAGTTGATTTTTTTATACCTTTTCGCCTTTTTTGTAGAGGTGCGGGTTCCCACTACCTTACTATCCTAAAAAATAGTTAAACCAGATCTTGATCTTCGGGTTAAGAAATTTTTAACGTACTACTCAGGGAAATAATTTTTGCAACGGCAAAATTATACGGGGGGAGAAGGAGAAGTCACCCTTTTGGTTAATTTTTTTAATAAACACGTGAAATGAGTGAACACTTAACGTCGGCAATGCAGGCAAAAGATTTTGAAGAGCCTATTCTAAAGAAAAACAAAGACAGATTTGTGCTGTTTCCGATCATGCATAACGATATCTGGGAGTTTTATAAAAAGGCAGAGGCCAGTTTCTGGACTGCTGAAGAGATTGATCTGAGTCAGGATCAAAACGACTGGGAAAGCCTGACCGATGATGAAAGGCATTTTATCAAGCATGTGCTGGCGTTTTTTGCTGCCAGTGATGGCATTGTGAATGAAAACCTGGCAGAAAATTTTGTTTCAGAGGTTCAATATACCGAAGCAAAGTTTTTTTACGGATTTCAGATAGCTATTGAAAACATTCATTCTGAAACCTATTCGCTTCTTATCGATACATATGTAAAAGACTCGAAAGAAAAGGACGTACTTTTTCATGCTATCGATACACTCGCACTTGTAAAGAAAAAGGCGGAGTGGGCACTTAAATGGATTGATAATGCTTCTTTTCAGGAAAGACTTGTAGCCTTTGCCGCCGTAGAGGGTATTTTCTTCTCCGGAAGCTTTTGTTCCATCTTCTGGCTGAAAAAGCGTGGCCTGATGCCCGGCCTCACATTTTCAAATGAACTGATATCAAGAGACGAAGGCCTGCATTGTGATTTTGCATGCCTGTTGTTCAACAACCACATTGTGAATAAACTACCTATGGAGCGGGTTATGGAGATCATATCCGAAGCAGTAACCATAGAAAAAGAATTTGTAACTGAAGCCCTGCCTGTGAAGCTGATTGGAATGAATGCCGATCTGATGTGCCGGTACATTGAGTTTGTGGCTGACCGCCTGCTCATGGAACTGGGATGTCCTTCGGTATATAAATCTTCTAACCCCTTTGATTTTATGGAAATGATATCGCTCCAGGGCAAAACCAATTTTTTCGAAAAAAGAGTTGGCGAATACCAGAAAGCAGGCGTCATGAACAAATCGGAAAACGACCAACATAAGTTTTCGCTTGATGAAGAATTTTAATGATAACTTATACAATATTTATCAATGTTAACAATCCCGGACCTCACCATTAAATAACCCTAATAACCTTTCGAGCATGTATGTATTAAAAAGAGACGGACGACGTGAATCTGTAAAATTTGATAAAATTACGGCCAGAATAGAAAAGCTTTGTTACGGATTGGACATGAAATACGTTGAGCCCCTTGAGATTGCAAAAAAGGTGATCAACGGCATTTATGATGGCGTAACCACGCAGGAACTCGACAACCTGGCTGCAGAAACGGCTGCTACACTTACCGTACGGCACCCGGATTATGCAAAATTAGCCGCAAGGATTGCCATCTCTAACCTTCATAAAAAAACAAGTAAATCCTTTTCAAATATGATGAAGCGGGTTTATACGTATGTAAACCCAGTCACAGGCGAAAATGCCCCACTTATTTCGAAAGAAGCCTACAAGGTTCTTTTATTTGCATTGGAATCTGAACACAACCCAACAGTTGGAGAACACATCCAAAAAGCAGTCAAAGAGCACCAAAAGTCCATACAAATTGGAGATAAAACATATCATTTGAATTATACTAGATAGAGAGTGGTGTTATGACTAAACAGAAATCAAACGGAAAAAGTAAATCTTATGAAATTCTCGGAAAAACAAATCTACGAAAAACAAAATGGACAAATGTATTTGCACTTAAGCAGACTCCTTTTGTTGAAGCAATTTTTACACCATCAATGTATAGTCTAGGCCCTGCACCATCATTACTTTGAGTAACTGCTATGTGATACCATCTGTGCCTCTTTAGAGCATCTCCATCTGCCTGAGTTACTAACTGAACAGTTGTTGCATCTGTAATTCTTACGGTTAATAATCCTGATTCAATTAATCTTTCTAAGAACTCTACAATACTATCATCTCCATTTCCTATAACTGTTCCTGTTATAGTGTCGTCAGCTATCATAACCCAAGCTGTGAATGTTCCAACAGCATCATTAGCTGCAACTCTTGTAGCTGCAAAAGCATTTACTTCTATGAAATCATCTGTGTTTCCAGTTAAGAACTTTACAGCTTTTCTTCCTGCTAATCCTCCTGAAATGTGAAATATATCTGTGGTTGCCATTTTAATTATCAGCTATTATACCTGCTTTCTCCAGAGCTAATATAATTAAATTTATTGTAGAATCAACATTACCATTACCTGTTACATCAGTAATAGCTGCACTTCTTATGTCTTCTCCGC
>JADFHN010000163.1 GCA_022567155.1 Bacteroidota bacterium | reverse complement strand
CCCGACAAAGATGGCGACGGCCAGGGAGCCGATTATCAGGGCGGACATGCCAAGCACACGCAGGACTTTCCCGCTGAAGGGTTGAATGCCGACATATTTTCGGACCTGGTCCCAATGGAACCCACTGACCACGATGACCGTGAGCGTCAGGGCCACGGCAGCGCCGTTGACATTAACCACCAAGCCGGAGAAGTTCCCGGTTGTGCAGGTCGAACCGCCAGGGCCAACCGAGGATAGTGAGTCGATCGACACTGACCCACCGGTGATCTGGAGGGCGAAAGCACTCCCGACAGTGATTTCGCCAGCGCCGACAATCACATCCGCGCCGTTTGGCCCGATCATCGCAAACAGCTCGTCGTCGTCGACGTAGACCTCGAGGCCGTAGCCTCCGAAAAATTGCACATGAAGCCTATGAGCGGTTAAAAACCAACTTCAATGAGCTGAATTCAAGTCACAAATGCAATACTCAAAAATGAGAATCCTGAATTTTACAATAGTCGGGGTTAATCCGGGTTAAGGTGAAATGTTGGAAAGTTATCTCATTACGAATTAATTTATTAAATTGATTGTTCAAAGCCAATAGTAATATTAAGTGGAAAAAGTAGGAAGAAACGATACATGTCCTTGCGGTAGTGGCAAGAAGTACAAAAACTGCCATATGAAAGCGGAGGAAACGAAGGGAGGATGGAATAAGGCCTATCTTATCGGACTGATCCTGGCTGTCCTGCTAATAATTGGGGTAGTTGGGGCCTATATAAACTCCCAAAAGGGACAGGGTCCCGCGCCTCCGGGAAAGGTATGGTCAGAGGAACATCAGCATTACCACTGATGTTTGGTAAAATTCTGCTTTACATTGATTTGCTTTATAAAATCGTTGCCGATATATATCCTTACCGGATCACAGGCCATTACGCATTATATATCTGACCTGCCTGCCGGCAAGGCAGGTTTTATGTTAATCACGCCTAAAACGGCGTGACCGCAAATTTCTAGCATTGTTATCCTGTGGACCACCCGTGGAATATGCCATCGGCATACCAACTGCGCTGGATTCCACGGAGTGAATAAGAATTAAGCAGCATTTTTTGAAAACCATTCTTTCAATCTTTTCCTGATAAACATTTTCCCATAGTGAGTTTTGAAGTATTTTTCTTGACGGATGGCATCCCATTGGTCAAGGCATGCCTCATAATAAATTAATTCTAAAGGTCTTCGATGTTTGGTCGATTGAACTTCGCCATCTTCATGCTGCTTAATTCTTGGATTCAAATCCACAGTGTATCCAGCATATAGTTTTGAATCCCTGTGGCTAAATAAGTGAAATACATATTTTCAATATAGATTGATTTGAATCTATTCCACAAGGATGTTATATAATGGCCTGCGCCTGCCCCGTTGAAGTGAAACGGATAACGGGGTTATGCCTGCCCTGAAGTACCCTAACTTCAGGGCCTGCCCACCGAAGTGAAACGTAGGAGGGTTAAGATAGCTTTGGGTCTGGGTTGTGATTAATAGTTTGGGGGAGGCATTTTATCTTTAAAAGTAGTCACTTCATTTTCTAGTAATAACGGAGCACTCTTTTGGCATTCCTGCCGGCAGGCAGGCAGATTTGGCAGGAGAGGGGTGAGCGTTAAGAAACCATTCAGTGAATGGTTTTAGTGAGCAGCCAGGGTGCAGGGCGGGCAGAGGGAATGGCACATGCGTGCGGTTTTTAAATTCAAATTTCTAACTTTTGGACATGGCAGATGTACACGAACCTGAAGTTAGGAGTTACAACATGAACCAGATTAAAGGTAAGGATACAAAGCCCGAATTACTTCTAAAGTCGGTTTCCAGTCCAGATTTTCTGCTAACACCCTTCAGCAAAAAACAGGTGTTTAGTGCTGGCCAACAGTTTCAAACAAAGTTTTATCGATTCCTGGAATAACCTCCATAGCGTTTTTGTAATAGATCTTCTTAAGCACAGAATCGGGAAGGGCCAGTCCGTACATTTTCCAGTGCGCATGTCGCTTTCGGTAGTAATCAAAATACTCATCACTGGTCTCAAGTACTCGAAAATAGGTATAATATTCGGTCTTTTTATAGGTGTCTTTTCCCATTAATACCCTGTCCTGATAGCGTATTAGCCATTCTCTGGCCGTCACGGGTTGTCTTCCAAGTTCGGCTAGCACGGCACCTATTTCTGTATATACATTGGGTAATTCATCGAACAGCTTACCTAGTCTTGCGAGGTCATTTCCAAACCAACCAAGATGTGCGTTTATAAACTTGGTCTCCGGATGTTTTCGAAACACATTGTGTTGCTCAGACATCACCTCTTCAAATGAAGGGGTCTTTTCAGGATCCTTATAGCGACTTGGGTATTGTTTGAGCTCCAGCCAACGTTCATTAAATTTATCCTTTGGTTTCCAAAAGGCTGCAGGCTCACCTGTGTGTATGAGCACAGGGATGCCTAGCGCTCCACATTTGGCCCAGATTGGATCAAGCCGAGGATCATCGACTGCAATCCTATTCCCCTCATTATCCGTTTCGGAAAGTCCTAAGTTCTTGTAGACCTTTAAGCCCTTCACACCTTGTTTAACGGCTTCTTCCATCATCAAAAGTGTTTCATTTGGCCACCCTACATCATCTAACTGCTCAAAATCAATGTTCATGAAAAGGACAAAGCGGTTACCGTAATGTTCATTCACATTATCAAGGGACCATTCGAGGTATTTGCCCCTAAAGCCACTGAGATTTACCATCACCTTCATGTTCAATTCATCCATTTCGTTTACCAGCTTTTCGAGGTTTTGAATAGGCATGGTGAACTGATGATTATGTACATCAATAAATGGGAATTTAGCTTGTGTAGGATGATGTTCTGCTACCTTTAAGGTTGAAACAGGCGCATAGTCTTCTACATCAACTACATTAAGTAGATACTGTATCTTGCCTATCAACCAGTAAGTTAAGCCCAGAAATATTAACAAAAACGGCAGGGCGACCCACCACTTTTTTTTGAGGAATTGCAGCACTATTATAAGCTTATTGTTGTGCTATGGGCACGCGTATTAAAGTTTTATCCCATATAAAGTCCATTAGAACCCCTGCAGAATCACTACTAAATTGGATGGTCAATTGCTCCGTTTCTTGTGGGTTTGTTTGTACAGGTACATCTACTTTGAGCAC
>JADFHN010000030.1:24012-43332 GCA_022567155.1 Bacteroidota bacterium | reverse complement strand
AGGATATGACAGTAAAGTGCTCGAACATAATTTTGGAACGGAGGCGTAGCGAGCTACGTTGAGTACCAAAATTCGAGCAAGTGCTTGAATGGTAGGTAATTGGAATGCGTAATAGATTATTCATGAATTATTCAGGTTAGGATAAGGCGTTTAAAATTCATATGATTTTTTTGATTATTCCTGGTCTTCTATAAGATCATCAAGACCCTGGGGTTCCTCAGAAGAAGTAGCTGCATCTTCATTGGCATCTATATCGATCGAAGGTAACACCAATTGCTCCTGAGCTCTTTCGATGTTCGGACTCGTATAGCCCTGGGTGGTGCTTTTTGTCATGAAATTTATCGAAAGTGCTAAAACAAACAACCCGATTGCCAGAGACCAGGTAATATTTTCAAGTAAGTCGGTTGTTTTCTTTACGCCAATGATGTTGCTGGTACCTGAACCTCCGAACTGGCTCGAAAGCCCGCCTTTGGGATTTTGCGCCAGTATAACCAGTACAAGTAAAATTGAAACCAGTATAATAAGGCTTATTACAAATAAAGTCATCCTATTTTTCCTTTAAGCTGTCGATTTGGGATGCAAAGTAAGCCTTTTTTTGCGGAAATTTCCAAATTAATTTCTTGTAAATATCGATAGCTTTATTTTTTTTCCCTTGTTTGATCATCACACGGGCAAGATTTTCTGATACAAGGTTGTCTCCAAATTCCACGCTTTGTGCAGAAAGGTCGTCAAGGTCTTTCTTTTTCGCTTTTTCTGTGTTACGTTTTATTGTAGGGCTGGCCTTTATAAATTTTTCGATTATTTCCTGCTGTTCATTTTTTTTTGATCGCGTAACTCCGGTTTTCTTTTTGCCGGTGCTTACCGGAGTTTCAGATTTTTTTTGAACGGTACCTAAACTTATTTTTGTGTGGGTCGTACGTGATTTTGTGACTGTAAGAACAGGATTTTTTCTTTCTGAGCCAGACTTACTATTTTTTTTTAATTTTTTTTTAACCGGTTTTATCGGGTGTTCTTCCAGAAAACTATGCTTGATTTCAAGTAACTTTTCAAGATTCACCATCACTTCTTCTCTTAGCTTTTCCGCTTCTATTTTGCTCAACGGACCCGGATGGCCGGAAGGCTTGTCGATGATAACTTCTTTATCTTCCACATCAGGCTGAACATTTTCGTAAATCGCATCTTCTTTTTTGCCTGAGATAGATTTTTGAGGTATTGTAGTTTCAGCCGTTTTCTTTTGTACTGTAGCTTCAGGAGCTGATTTTTTAGCGACATCGGCATATTCGTCCACCGTAGCCGAAAGCACAATTTCTTTAAGCACCGACCGGTCAGTTGAATAAACGGCGGCTATGGTAAGATTCCGTCTTGCATCGTCAGTTTTTAGTTTATGTGCGGCAATAGCGGAAATAATATGCACAACCTGGCTATACGGATATGCTTTTCTGAGTTCATTGATCTTAGTCAGATCTGTCTCCTTTACAGATTTGTAATCGTGCAGTATATGTAGAAATTTTTGTTTATTCACTCTCGGATTTTTGGACAAAGAACCTAAATCTATTACAAAAATTACCAATTGGCAACAGAGGCATTGAATATATCGAGTATAATCTGTTCAAATATCTGATCGATGAGGCTGTTTTCGATGGTTGTAAAATCCAGATCATTATTATAATCGGCGTAAAAAGAAAATGTCTGGTCAAAGTCAAATTCAGAATCCTGTGTATTTACGTAAGACACTTTAACAGAGATAGTAAGCCTTGTGAGTGCAGCAGCATCGCCTTTAGCAGGGTCGGTCGATGCGGTTGGGGCAATCGGTGAAAGACGATAACCCACTATTATGCCCTCCATCTGGAGCTCACCGTTGTCACGCAAGAGCGTAAGATTGGTATTTTGCTGGAAATAATCTCTGAGCTGATCGGTAAAAGTTTGCACCAGGTTTGAGGGGCCGCTGCTGGCATCATTATAAAAATTCCGGATCGACATGGTTTCAGCACTAATAGAAGTTCCGGTCATGGAATAAACGCCGCACCCTGACAATAAAAATGCTGTAAACAGATACAATAAAAGCTTTTGTATTTCAGCTATTTTAATCATCGATTTCGTATTGCTTTATTTTTCGATACAACGTTCTTTCGGATATCCCCAAATCGTGTGCCGCATATTTCCTTTTATTATTGTTTTTATGCAACGCTTTGATAATTAGCTCTTTTTCTTTTTTTTCAAGCGAAAGCGAATCATCATCCTCGGCAATATGCGTAATGTCCTGAACATCAATATTTTTATCATTTACAGAATTGATTTCAAAGGTGGACCCATCTTTTACAGGAATATCGATAAGTACTGGTTGGTCTTGTTCCGTATTGCTTGCAGTTGCAGGTTCAGCAGCCGTTTCAAAGAGGCCTGGATATTTATCATCGACTTCCTTATCATAATTTCTATTTTTTTGCATATCAGTGATAAATATTTTCATGTCATTAACGTCTTTTTTCAGATCAAAAAGCACCTTATATAAAATATCCCGTTCTGAAGGGGCAGTATTCAAATCATCGTATTTATCAATGACGGCCGGTACGGTACTTATCCGCGGCAAATAACGGCTTAGCGTTTCTGCAGTTAACAGCCGGTTCATTTCCAGTACAGAAATTTGTTCGGTGATGTTTTTCAACTGACGAATATTACCTGGAAAAGGATATCTGATTAGCAATTCCTGTGCTTCTGTTGTTAAGGACAAGGGCTTGGTGCGGTATTTTTCACTGAAATCAGAAGAGAATTTTCTAAACAGGAGAATGATGTCATTCTCACGATCGCGCAGCGGAGGAACAAAAATAGGCACCGTATTCAGACGGTAAAACAGATCTTCACGGAATTTTCCTCGTTGAACAGCTTCAAGAAGATCCTTGTTGGTAGCGACAATTACACGCACATCACATTTCTGAACTTTGGAAGATCCGACACGAATGTATTCTCCATATTCAAGTACACGGAGCAATCTTGCCTGGGTGCCTGGAGGCAATTCACTTATTTCATCCAGAAAAATACTGCCCTTGTCTGTTACTTCAAAATATCCTTTCCGGGCTTCATAAGCCCCTGTAAACGATCCTTTTTCATGGCCAAACAGCTCCGAATCGATTGTTCCTTCAGGGATCGCCCCGCAGTTGATGGCAATAAATTGGCCATGTTTGCGGCGACTGAGTTGGTGTATGATCTTTGAGAAAGACTCTTTACCAACACCGCTGTCTCCGGTTATCAATACCGTCATATCAGTAGGTGCAACCTGTGCAGCTACTTCAATGGCATGATTGAGCTTTGGAGAATTGCCAATAATACCGAATCGTTGCTTGATACTCTGTATATCCGCCTCGTTCAATTTATCTTTAGTTTATGTTGCTATTTTACCAATAAGTGTGGCAGTTGTACAGGACTCAACCAACACGTTGACATACATACCTTTTTTGTAATTCTTTTTCGGGAATACAATCACTTTGTTGGCAGAATTTCTACCTTGCAGATTATCATTTGACCTCTTTGAATACCCCTCGATTAATACACGGTGTACTTTATTCATTTCCCTGTTATTTCTTTGCAGCGACAATGCCTGCTGTTTTTCAATAATTTCCTGTAACCGCTTTTTCTTTACCTGCACCGGAATGTCGTCAGCAAATTTTTTAGCTGCAGGCGTACCCGGCCTTTCTGAGTAGATGAACATATAAGAAAAGTCATATTTTACATAATCCATAAGGGATAATGTTTCTTTATGATCTTCATCGGTTTCGGAGCAAAAGCCGGCGATCATATCGGATGATATACCACAATCGTCACCAAGTATTTCCCGGATACGGCTAACTTTTTTCAGGTACCATTCCCGATCGTACGTCCTGTTCATTAACCTCAGAATCCTTGAACTTCCGCTTTGAGCAGGCAAATGAATGTACTTACAAATATTCTCATATTTATTCATCGTATAAAGCACATCATCGGTAATGTCTTTGGGGTGTGATGTTGAAAACCGTACCCGCAGTTCCGTATCAATCTTTGCAACCATTTCAAGTATTTGTGCAAAATTAATATGCGCATTACCCGTTCGTTTGTCAATCGAAGCAGTTTCATGCTTTCCTCCTTGCGGATTCCAGTTGTAGGAATCTACATTCTGGCCCAGTAAAGTTACTTCCCGATAACCCTGGTCAAATATTTGCTTCGCTTCATTAATAATGCTGCTGGGATCCCTGCTTCTTTCACGGCCTCGTGTATAAGGCACCACACAAAAAGAACACATATTATCACAGCCCCGCATGATCGAGATAAATGCCGTAACTCCATTGGAGTTCAGTCTTACAGGACTTATGTCTGCGTAAGTTTCCTCCCGTGAAAGAAACGTATTTACTGCTTTCAATCCTTCATCAGCCTGATTTATAAGGTTTGGCAAATCCCTGTAGGCATCAGGACCGGCAACGATATCCACAATTTTCTCCTCCTCCAGCAGTTTTGTTTTCAATCTTTCGGCCATGCAACCCAGAACGCCCACAGTGAGATCCGGCTTTTTGGTTTTAATTACATTGAACAGTTGCAATCGTTTTCTTATTGTTTGCTCTGCTTTTTCCCTGATAGAGCATGTATTTATAAATATTACATCTGCATTTTCAATATCAGAAGTTGTATCAAATCCTTCTTTTTTGAGAATTGAGGTTACAATCTCAGTGTCAGAAAAATTCATCTGGCAACCATAACTTTCTATATATAGTTTTTTGGTTTTACCTGTGTTTTCATCAATGGAAATATGTTTTGTTTCACTTACTTCCTCTGCACTATTGTCTATGATATCAATATCAGATATTAATCCTCCCATACAGGTCTAATAGTATTTTTATAATTTCAAAGCGCAAAGTTAATCAATATTAAGAATGTTATGACAAAATGTCAGTATTTTAATCGAATATTTAGTAGGTAAATCAAACATCTATTGGCTATAATTAAATTTGTAAGAGGAATAGAACCTGTTTTCGGGTCGGGCTGTTTTTTAGCTGACAATGCAGTAGATGTTGGCGCAGTGAATATGGGTGACAATTGCAGCGTCTGTTTCAATGCGGTAGTTCGGGGGGATGTTCATTCAATATCAATCGAAAGCAATACCAACATTCAGGATGGTGCAGTCAATCATTGTACCTACCAAATTGCGAAAACAGTAATTGGAAATAATGTATCCATCATACACAATGCTATCGTTCACGGTTGTACCGTGGAGGATGATGTATTGATTAGGTATGGTCGCGATCATTAAGGATCATGCTGTTGTCAGACGCAAATCGATCATTGCTGCAGGTGCAGTTGTTCTTTCAGGTACGATTGTTGAGTCTGGCTGCATATATGCTGGTATCCCGGCCTTAAAGATAAAAGAAGTTGAGAGCGAACTCCGGGAAGTATTTGAGCGTACGGCCCGTAATTTATTATATATGCGGATTGGTATAAAGATTAATAAAAATAAGACAATTATTTAAAAACAAGGTGGTTTTCTGCAACGGACTGAACGTATTTATTAATTGTTATTACCCGGTTGGCATTAATTTATTTTATAGTCATCAGGTGTAAGAATTAATTCAAACAATGACAATAAAATAATTTACCTCAACCCCGATCTATAAAATTGAATATTAAAAACATGTTTATCAGTGTAGAACAGCGACAAATGAAATTGGAATTCACATACATTAAAATTTATTTAATTTCCGTATCTTAACAGTTAACATCCGAAAAGCTGAATAAGGTTGAATCAAGCTAAATACGATATCAAAAACTTAAAAACCGGTATCCGGTTTTCGGTTATTTTTATTTCAATACTCTGGGGAATTAAGTTGATCGAAACAGCATCAGGAGAATTTACTTTTCTTGGGATTTATCCGAGAACGCTCGAAGGTTTAGTGGGTATATTAACCGGCCCACTTGTTCATGGCGATATTTTTCACCTGATATCCAATACGATACCTGTTTTTATCCTGATAACGAGCTTATTCTATTTTTACCGGCAGGTTGCTGTTCCGGTATTTTTTCTTATCTATATTATGACAGGATTTTGGGTATGGATTGCCGCCAGAGACGCCTTTCATATTGGAGCAAGCGGAGTGGTGTATGGATTAATTTCTTTTCTGATGTTTAGTGGATTTTTCAGAAAAGATGTCAGATCGCTTGCTGTATCATTTATAATGATGATCTTGTACGGAGGAAATATGATTTACGGGATTGTTCCGGGGAATCTGGAGGTGAGTTGGGAATCACACTTATTGGGATTTCTTTCAGGGTTATTTTGTGCGGTTTATTTCAGATCCTCAAAATCGGTCAAAGACGAAACACAGTTGCTTGATGATGAAAATAAAGAGAGATCCTTTATAACAAGAAATTATTTCACCTTTAATGATACGGTTACTATAAGTTATAAACCCAATGGAAAACCAATAGGGAAAACTTATACCTATATTTTAACGGATAAATCCGAAGGTGAATAAGTTTACATTTTCCTTTAAATCCATTATTTTGCTTAATATTTAAATAATAAAACAAACCCGTAATGCTTTCATTAGTTTATAAAGCGCTGAATGTAAGGGAGGATGAAAAAGGCCGCGTTGCGCTAATGCTGGGCCATGGGTTTTTTATGGGCATATTTTTTGCCACTTATGTAGGTACCGCCGCAACAGTCTTTTTGAATAGACTTGGTGATAATTATATCAACCAGGGAATATTTGCTGCCGGAGTATTGGGGGTTATCACTACCGGCTTGTTTGTATTTCTTCAAAGTAAAATTTCCTACAGTAAGCTTACAATTTTTAACCTCATTATCATATTTCTGATTACATGTTTGTTTTATTATCTGCTTAGCAGCATTGATCCTGAGCAGGACCGACAATACTATAATATTGCAGTATTTGCCATCTTTGCTATGAACGGACCCGTTATCGCTGTTTTTCTGCTAGGGTTCTGGGGTGTATTCGGGCGGATGTTTGATTTGCGCCAATCAAAAAGAATTATTGGAGGAATAGATACAGGCCAGCTTACCGCAGCAATCATTGTTTTCTTCATTATGGGTCTGATTTCCGATTCAATTGCAAATATTGAAGACTATCTCATTGTAGGTGCATTGAGCGTGTTGGGTTCATTATTCTTTCTGATACTCATAATTCGCAAGTTTGATCTGGAAGTCGTTAAGATACATGACATCCAACAGGAGAGTACGCGATTCAGATCACTCATTAAAGATAAATATGTGATTCTGTTGTCCTCATTTTTAGCGCTTTCCGTTACTGCGTATCTGATTATTGAGCGTACTTACCTGACGGTATTGAACAGCCAGTATTCAGACCAACCCGAGCAATTACTTCGATTTATCGTATGGTTTAATGGTTCCATTCTGATATTTAGTTTTATATTCCAAACCTTTTTTAATGATAGGATCATTGCCGGTTACGGTCTTAAAACGTCGCTTCTGATACTTCCGGTGGTGTTATCATTATTTGTAGTAGGAACAATTTTAATCGGTACGCTCACAGGTATCGATCCGGCAGGAAGTAATTTCTATATATTTTTCCTGTCAGTTGCACTGAGTAAACTGTTTGTAACTTTTCTTAGAGATGCAATGGAAAATCCTGCCTACAAGCTGTATTTTATGCCACTCGACCACACTATTAGGTTTGATATTCAGACCAAGGTTGAAGGTGTGGTAAATGAATTTACTAAAATGCTTGCCGGCGGGTTGATATTGGGAGTAGGACTGTTTGCAATATTTAACCTGATTAGCTATTACTACATACTTGTTCTGGTAATTGTGGTGTGGATATACATAACCGGTAAACTATATAATGAATACCGTAATAAGATCAAGGTAAAACTCGAAAGTAAAGAATCCGGTAAAGCTGACAAGTACGATTCATTAGCACATGAAATTTTTAGTAAACTGGAAGATGGTCTTGACAATACAAGGCCGGATAAAGCAATATTTTCATACCGGTTGATGGAAAAACTGAATCCTGCAGAAGCAGGATCAGGAATTAACCGAATGATGCGAAATCCAAATGAAGATGTACGAGAGTATGCACAACTTAAAATGAATGAAATAAGAGGTGTAAGTGTTTCTGATCATTATGTGGTAAGTGTAAAATCAGATAAAGATTCAAAAGGGAAGCATCTGGTCAGGGGGGAAGAACTAATTTCACTATTCAAAACGGGCGATATTTCCAATCGGCGAATCGCAAGGCTTAGTAGATCCACAAGAAATGAAGACCGTCAGTATGCTGCTGAACTGATCGGCAACAACAAAGACCACAATGTACTTTCCTACCTGATCGAACTATTGAGAGATATTGAACCTAAGGTACGTATTGCTGCAATAAAGTCTGCGGAAAAAAGAAATAACCTTGAGGTTCTGAATTCACTCATTACTAATTTTTCGTATCCCAGGTACAGCAACCTTGCCACAAATGCGCTTTTAATTATCGGGCAGAGTTCACTTGATGCACTTGATACGGCTTTTTACAAAACAGGTCAGGATTACCAGATAATGCTAAAAGTCATTCAGGTGATGGGTAAAATCGGAGGAACCAAAGCCATAAAATTGCTATGGAATAAAATTGATTATCCTGATAAGGTTCTTGCGTCAATTGTTTTAAAGGCACTGGGTGAATGTGGATTCAGCGCTGATCTTAACCAGATTACACGGATAAAATATGCCATTGAACAGGATGTGGAAGATATCACCTGGAACCTTGCCGCTTATCATGAAGTACCAAACACGGTCGAGGGGAAAGTACTGAAGGAAGCTATACACGAAGAAAATATGCATGATATTGATCATATTTATATGCTTCTTTCAATGTTATATGACCCGAAGTCAATCAATCTTGTGAAAGAAAATATAGAGAGTAAGACAAGTGAAGGTATAACCTATGCAATTGAGTTGCTGGATGTTTTTCTTTCTGAAGAACTTAAGCAAAAGGTACTCCCCATTCTTGATGATATTTCAGATAGCGAAAAACTAAAAAAACTGGAAATATTTTACCCCAGAGCTCCGCTGAGTTCAAAAGATGTTTTAAAATTATTGATTAACCGTGATTTCACCCAAACCAATAGATGGTCTAAAGCTTGTGCTATTTATGTGATAGGGAAATCCCGGATACAGGAATTTATATATGACCTGATCGCTAATTTATTTAATCCTGATAAACTCATCAGGGAAATAGCTGCCTGGGCATTGCATGAAATAAACCCTCATATTTACCACGAACATACGCCAAGATTAGATGAAATTTCCCGGAAGGAAATTGATCTTGTAATTTTACCCAGGAAAGAAGGGGCAAATCCGTGGTACAGGTCGCTGCGTTATACCAAAATCTTATTCTTAAAGGAAATGAATTTGTTTGGTAATATATCAGGTTTAACCCTGAGCATGCTAGTGGACGATATGGAAGAAGTAAAAATAAATAAAGGTGATACTTTATTAATTTCAGGACAGAACGGACTAAGTTTTTATACACTTCATAAAGGTAAAATAAACTATTTTAGAGGAGGAGAAATAGTATCGACATTTGATGAAGGTGATTTCATGGGTGAGTTATATGACGAAGGCGACGCTACCGATTCTGGTGCATTTTTTGGTACAAATACGTTTGTTGGCGAAGAAGATAGCGTTTTGTGGAAGATTGATAAAGACAGATTTTACAGCCTTTTATCCGATGATATTGAGTTTGCACGCCATGTGATCGAACAGCTTCAGGTAGCCTGATAAAAAATACCTGATTGACTTTTTGTAATCTTTTTCATAATTTAACCACGACATAAAACCTCAATGTGAGCAATAAAGATGATTACCTTGGAATTTAGTGGTCATTTTTTTGGATTTTTTTAAGTTTAAGTATATAATTAAGCCCTGAATGTGATCCCTGAAATAATAATGCATATTTTTATAAGCCCCTGGCATGCTGAATTATGACATACATACCGGTGAGAAAGAAATCGAACTTCTGGAATCGGAAGTAAGAGGAGTTGGTATTCAGAAAAATCCGTTTCCTGGATTAAGGCCATTTGGTATTGATGAATGTCACTTATTCTTTGGGCGTGACGGACAGGTGGATGAAGTGCTGATGAAATTGTCCCAGAACCGGTTCGTGGCAGTCATGGGATTTTCTGGAAGTGGTAAATCTTCGCTTATGTACTGCGGGCTTATACCCGTGTTGTACGGCGGATTTATGACTCATGCAGGTCCAAACTGGAATGTGGTGGTAACACGTCCGGGCCTGGCACCGCTTGATAATCTTGCCGAATCTATTTTACAGTCAGATACCGAATACCTCGAACTACCGGAAGAGGACCGCTTGATCAGGCATACCGTTACCTCTTCCATATTGAGGAGTGGAGTGAAGGGGCTGGTTGACCTTGTAAAAAATCTGAAAGAAGAAAGTGGCGAGAATCTTCTTATATTGGTTGACCAGTTTGAAGAGCTTTTCAGATTCAGCAGTGAAGAAACAGACCAGGTAGGAATAAACGAATCTGCCCTGTATATAAATATGCTGCTTGAGGCGATAAAGCAGGAGGAAGTCCCTATTTATCTCGCGCTTACCATGCGGTCAGAGTTTATCGGAGAATGCTCAAAATATCCGGGCCTTACGGAGATGATTAACCTGAGCAACTACCTTGTTCCGTTGATGACCCGTGAACAAACACGTATGGCGATAGAAGGACCTGTGGCGGTGGGTGGAGGAAGAATAAGCTCGAGACTGGTAAAAAGATTACTCAGTGACGTAGGCGGACAGCAGGACCAGCTTCCGGTGTTACAGCATGCACTTATGCGTACATGGAGCTATTGGCTTGAAAACAAGGAAGAGGATGAACCCCTTGATGTCCGGCATTATAACGCAATAGGTAAGATATCGGAAGCGCTTTCAAAACATGCCAATGAAGCCTATGATGAACTGGGTGACCGGCAGAAGCAAATCTGCGAAATTTTGTTTAAAACAATTACCGAAAAAAGCAGCGACAACATAGGCATAAGACGGCCTACAAAGCTTAAGAATATTGCAGAAATTGCAGGGGCTGATGAAGAAGAAGTTAAAGAGGTTATTGAGCATTTCCGAAATCCTGAAAGGTCGTTGTTACTTCCCGCTGAAACTATAGTTTTAGAATCGGATTCAATAATAGAACTGTCGCATGAAAGCCTGATAAGGATCTGGACAAGACTCAAGAGCTGGGTAGAAGATGAATATGAATCGGCGCAGATGTACCGCAGGTTGTCTGAAGCGGCAGCCATGTATCAGGTTGGACGCACAGGTCTCTGGCGACCTCCTGACCTTCAGCTTGCATTGAACTGGCAGAAGAAGCAAAACCCTACCAGGATATGGGCTCAGAGATACGATGAAGCTTTTGAAAGGGCAATTGTATTTCTGGATACAAGCCGTATTACCTATGAAGCGGAGCAGCGAAACCAGGAAATGATGCAGCAGCGGTTGCTGAAAAGAGCCAAAAACGTAGCATTATTATTAGGTATTGCAGCAGTGGTTCTTATAATCTTTTTCATTTTTGCGGTAATTCAAAAAATTGAAGCAGATAAGAAAGCCGAAGATGCATTGATGGCTTCAAAAAATGAGGAAATCGCAAAAATTGCCGCTCAGCGGCAAAGAGATGTTGCCAATCAGCAGACAAAACTTGCAAATATAAGTTTGATTCGCGCCAAGATTCAATCTCAGAAAGCGCTGTCAAACCAGTTTTATGCCCGTTATCAGGCACAGCAGGCTACTAGTGCGCTTGCGTTAGCAAAAATGCGCGAACAAGAAGCCAAAACAGCGCTTGAAGGAGAGAAATTAGCAAAACAGGAAGCAATTACACAATATAACATTGCAGAAGCCAGAAAAAATGATATCGAGCGTCTGCTGCATCTCTCTGCCGCCCAGTCAATGGCGGTTAAATCAACGAATTTACCAAATAAGAATCTTCAGGGGTTGCTTGCCCAGCAGGCTTTTGTGTTTAACCGGAAATACGACGGAAATCCTTATGATCCGTATATTTATGATGGATTATATGAAGCAATGTCGTCTTTTGAAGGAGAAGGTTATAATGAATTCAAAGGTCACAATGATGCTGTAAGATCCATTACATTTGCTCCTGATCAGTTTATTTTCTACAGTGCAGGAAGTGATGGCAGTGTTCGAAAATGGGATCCGCGAAATCCGGATAACACGTTGGTGCTAAGTGAAACCCGTACGCATCCTAACCGGGTAGTGAAAATAAGTCCGGACGGAAGTTGGATGGCTGTAGGAAGTGATTCTACAGATATACAGTTATTTGATCTGCGTACAAATACACATATAAAAGACATCACGGGCCATAAGGGCTTTGTTTATGACATCGCATTTACCAACAATTCTGCCGGATTTTATAGTCTTTCGTTCGATCGAACTATCAGGTACTATGATTTGAAAACAAATAAGAGTAATGTGGTCAAGCGCCTGCAAACCCCGCTGAAAACATTTGCCCTCAGCCCGGATGAAAAATTTATAGTTGGTGGAAGCGGTAGTATGCAAGGCCAGCTTGTTTATCTGGATTTGAAAAACCTGGAAGAACGGGTGTTGTATGAAGAAGAAGGAAACCGGATCCACGCCGTTGCAATCAGTCCGGATGGTACGTATATTGCATTCGGGGATGAAAAAGGAGTGGCCCATATCTGGGATATAGCTGAAAACAAAGAGGTCAATACGTTGCGGGGACATACGGCAAGAATTAATGATATAGAGTTTAGCCGTGATGGTAACATGCTGGCAACCGGAAGCTATGACGGAAGTGTGCAATTGTATGTAATGGATAAACTCGATGAACTTCCGATTGTGATGAAAGATCACGATACGTACGTGTGGGATTTAAGCTTCAGCAGAGATGGCGATTTTATTGTATCGGCCACAAACAATAACATAATAAAGATATGGCCGACCAAATTTGAATATTATGCTGATAAGATATGCGGTAATGTTTCCAGAAATATGACGGATCAGGAGTGGAAAAGATATATACCTGACGGCATCGATTATTCAATTACTTGTTTAGGCTATAAATCCGGCAATGGGGACAAATAGACAATTTTTTTGTAAAGAGTTGATAACCCGCCGGGTTTTAAGATGCACATTTCTGTGTATCTTTTTATTTGCTGGCCGGAATGGATGGGCACAGGATTGTACAGGAAACCTTGATCAGGCAAAAGCCTGGTTTCAGGATGGAATGTTGTATGACATACCCGTGATACTTGAAGAATGTCTGACCG
The DNA here is from genome assembly GCA_022567155.1 of Bacteroidota bacterium. Lineage (GTDB taxonomy): Bacteria > Bacteroidota > Bacteroidia > Cytophagales > Cyclobacteriaceae > SZUA-230. The sequence continues at coordinate 30,053 of JADFHN010000030.1, read as the reverse complement.
GGGGTTTCACAAAGGAGCAGCGGGTAGAAGCATACGAACTTTTAAGTCTTACCTACCTATATATAGATGAACCTGATAAAGCGGATGAAAGTTATCTGAATTTGCTGAAATTCGATCCCGAATGGGCCCCTGATACCACTACAGAGGTTGAAATTGATTTTTTAAGTAAAAAATTTAAAACAACACCTATTTTCACTATCTATCCGGTAAGTATTGGTGTTAATTTAAGTTTTGTTAAGGTAATTCATGCGAACGGAACTGACAATACAGATGATTCCAGACAAAACTACAAAACATTGGCAGGTGGCCAGATAGGCGCCGGTGTTGACTGGAATATATCCGATCAATTCAGTCTGGCAGGAGAGTTCTGGTTTACAATCAAAGACTACAGGTTCAATAATAATTATTTCCCGGTTGATTCATTTAAGGCGTTCGGCTTTCCTACAGGTGACTCAATATCTATAGCTTACAATTATGTAGGAGTTGAACTGCCTGTGTTTCTGCGATATACCTATAAAATATACAATTGGTACCCATTTGTATATGGCGGATATTCAATCTCTTATATTTTTAGTGCAACTGCCAAACCAAGTTATTTTGATAATAGCGGAACAGATGATGGAGTTGACGACGACCGGGTAGTCAACCCTGATATTGGAAGACCAATGGATATTGATAGGATACGGACTGCGTTTAACCAAAGCCTTTTGATGGGAGCAGGTGTCAAATACCGGATGGGATATAAATTTATCTCATTTGATGTCAGGTATTCATGGGGGTTAAACAATATGTTGAACACCAAAAACCAGTTTGATTTTGGCGACGGTGGCGAGCAGCATGACATCAGGGAGCTGACTTTCAGATATGGCCAGGTAGATGATGATTTCAGATTGAATAACCTGTATTTTAATCTGAGATTTGTGAGTCCGATTTATAAGCCTCGCAGGATTGAGAAAACTAAGGGGGGAATATTCAGTAATTTTTTTAAGAAAAAAGATAAAACAGAGATTTGACGTGCAGACCGGGAATAATTTCTTCAAAATAATATCACGATGTCTTTGGATTATATGGGGCGCTTTTATTTTTCTGGCATGCGATACCACCGATAATGTTGAACCTCGTTTTGACAAGTTTTTTATTAAATACTATGGGTCTGACGGCGATCAGTACGGAGCCGATTTAAAAAGAACACAGGACGGTGGTTACATATTGATTGGCACCACTGATCCCGACCAATCGCTTGCTGAAGGAAGTGAAAACGCATCGGGTGATGAAGACATTGTTGTCGTTAAAACCGATTCGCTTGGAAATCAGGAATGGATCCGGTTTTATAATTCCGGACCGGGAATCTATGATGAAGGCAGATCGGTAGTTGAAATTCAGGGCGGTTATCTGATAGCCGGTAATGCATTCAAATCAGCATTTGATGTAGATATTGTTGTGTATCAGCTAAGTCTCGACGGTGTGGTTCTGAACGGACCGTTGTTTTTTGACGAAGGAGCAAGGGAAACCTGTAACAACATAACGGTTTTAAGCGACGGTTATATTATTGCCGGTTCTACAACAGCTGCTATTCCCAATCCTCCTGATGAACCGGATGAACAGGACTTTTATACGGTCAGGCTTGATTTTAGTTTAGTGGAGGATCCGGACTGGGCGACCAATAAAATCGCCGGCAGACAGGGAAAGGATATTGGCATTAAAGTTTTCCAACGTAATGCAGGTTCTGATACGCTGGTCATTTTCGGTTATACCGATCGCCCTGACGGACCACAGTATGCAGATAATACATTAAATTCCTGGCAATTTATTGGTACGGTAAACGGTGCCGATGCCTATTACGGCGATCTTGAAAAACAGATATGTTCTGACATTGCAGAATCCGTTGGCGGATTCCTGATGATCGGAACGCTTGAAGGCGACCCAAGCCGCATGTACTATGTGCGTACCAACGAACTGGAACCGGCGGTAAATCGGGCAGTGTTTACACAATTTGACCTGGAGGGAAGATCTATTGTAAGAAGCAGGGATGGAGATAACATTGTCCTGGGACAGATCAAGCACTCAAGCGTCAATAGGGATATTTTTTTAGGCAAAACGGATTTTAATGGTGTGGAAAAATGGTCCCGGACTTTTGGCGATAATGGGCAGGATGATGGAGCGAGAGTTATTGAAAATCCGGATGGTTCGATCGTTTTTGTTGGTACGATGAATTTGAGTGGTCAGCGTAAAATCACGTTGATCAAGACAAATTCAAATGGGGAGCTAAAACTTTAAAAAATACTTGCTAGTCATTAGGTTACTTTAAGAATGATTTTGATATTAATATTAACACAAAACTGTACCTCCTGTTGAATGAAGGATAATTACCTGGCAATTTCACGTCTTTGTTACTCCCTCTTAATAATTATATTATTTACAGGGAACCTGTATACGCAATGGTTGCCGGGGTCCAGATATAGGAAACAAATCGACGTTCAAAAATTGCAAAGGAGAAGAGGCCCACTTAAGATTTTCTTCGTTGGATTACTGTTTCTGTTTTGTAGTGGAATTGCATTTGGGCAAACTTCAGTTGTGTCAGGTCCTTGGAATACTCCCGCCACATGGGGGGGAGGATCTGTCCCTATTGCCGGTGCAAATGTTACCATTGCTGCCGGTCATACGGTTACCTTGGATGTTAGTACGGCCAGCCTAACTTCCTTAACTATTGATCCTACGGGGGTTTTATCAGCTGCCGGCGCATTCACGGTCAGCGCCACGACTATAACTGTCGATGGAACATATACCAATGGTAGTACAGGAGCCATTTTTGTTACCACTATGAACGTGAATGGCACCGGAACCTATGACCACGCCATAGACGGTGGAACAATACCATTAGCGACATGGGCGACGACATCCAATTTCAATGTCACAGGAGTAATTTCTAATGAGCCCGGAGGTTTCGCCCAGACCTTTGGGAATTTTACATGGAATTCAACCGGTCAGACGGACAGAATTTTTATGGAAGCTGACATAATTATTCAGGGCGATTTTTCAGTATTATCTACCGGCGCCCCTCCGCTCAATGCTGACCGGTCACTAAGAATGTCTGATTCCAACATGGGCTACATTATAGGTGTCACCGGAAATATCCTAGTTGACAACAGTACGTTCAAAATGAACAATTTCGTAGGCACTTTTGGAGAAGGCTCTTGTACCATGAATATTGGGGGAAATTTAACTGTTAACGATGGAATCTTTACTATAAGCACTGGAAATGCCAACTCTACGGTTTCGGTTACTGGCAACGTAGATATCACGGGAGCTACCGGAGAACTGTTAATGCAGGAAGATAATAATGCTAGTGCAATCGGAATTTTAAACGTTGATGGAGATCTTACCGTAGGAGCCGGGGCTTCGATTACAGAGAACAACGCTGGTAAGGGCGCTATTACATTCACCGGCGCGGGAACACAGACCCTGACTAACAACGGTACAATTTCGAACGAAATCGATTTCACTGTCAACAGCGGCGTGACGTTGCAGATGGCTGCCGCAGGCACGACGGTCACGGGTACAGGAACTTTTGACCTGCTTTCAGGTGCAACGCTAGGAGTCACCTCAGCAGCCGGAATCACTACGGCTAGTGCGACTGGAAATATTCAGGTTACAGGTACAAGAACTTATGCAACCGGTGCAAGCTACATCTATAGTACCAGCGCCGTTCAGGCTGTGGGTAATGGCCTTACGCAAAACACCCCCGCGAATATTGAAATCAATAATCCCGGCAATACGGTTTCGCTCGGTGCTCCCACCAGTCTAACAGGAAACCTGACAATAACCGCAGGTACACTGGATACCAATGGACAAACAGTAACATTTAATGGAACCGGTGCACAGTCAATTTCCGGATCAGGGGCATCACAGACTTTCGATGACCTTGTAATAAACAAAGGAGGAAGTACATTAAGTGTTGGAGGTATCACAACCATCAATGTAGCCAACCTTACACAAACACTTGGGGATTTTACCGCACCCGCTACCCTGACAGCTACAGGTGGAATTACATTAACAGCAGGAACTTATACGGCAGGAACTAATACGAACATTGCGGGCAGTTTTACTAATAATGGGGGCACATTTGTCGCAGGTGCCGGAACAGTGACATTTAATGGGGCTGGACCTCAATTCCTTAATGGAGGAACAAGTACCACATTTAACAATATAACAACTGCAAATACGACAAATACTACAGTTACAACATTGCCAATTTCTTTAGGGGCAAATCTAACAATAGCAAATAATACAACTTTTCAAGTGGCAATATTAGATTTTTCTGTTGGAGGTTCAACTCTGATAAGTGTTGGGGGAACATTAGAAATCTCAAGTTCATCAGGAAATAAAGTTTTCACTGGTTTAGTAACAAACTCATCACTTTGGGACAATTTGGGGGATGCCCCAATTGAGTTTCAAGGTGGTATTATTAATACAGGAACATTCACGGCTGGGTCAGGAGTACAAACATTTACAACTAATCTACAGTCTTTATTCGGAACATTTTCTATTCCAAACTTAACAGTAATAGGGATTGACCTTACAAATGGTACTTCATTGACCGTTAATAATGCACTAAGTGGCTCCGGTAACTTGGTTCAGGCAGGAGCTGCAACGCTTGATTTGGGAGGTACTTATGGAATAACTACCCTTACAGCATCAAATGCCGACAACACCGTAAGTTATTCAGGAGGAAATCAAATAGTTCGGACAATAGACTATGAAAATTTAACAATTAATCAGTCGAGCGGAGAAGCTGTATTGGGAGGTGCCACAACCGTGAATGATGTGTTGGATTTAAGCGCTCGAAATTTAAATCTTGGTGGATTCATTCTCACCATAGGTTCTGCTGGAAGCATTTCGGTGACTGGTCCATCAGCATCCAAAATGATCATTGATGGGGGTGGAGGAGAATTAAGAAAAATATTTACGGCCGATGGAGCATTTACGTTTCCAATTGGAGACAATTCCGGAATGCTTGAGTATTCGCCGGTTACAGTGACTGTTACAGGTTCGGGCTACGCTGGCGGGGCTTATCTTGGTGTATCTGTCATGGATACCAAACATCCGGACAATGCCAGTGCTGCTAATTTTCTCACTCGTTATTGGGGGTTTACACCGTTCGGAATCACAGCCCCAGTAGTTAATGTAACTGCAACTTATACGGCTGCAGATCTATCCGGTACCGCAGCAGATATAAGCGCTGCCCAATTAGACGGAACTTTTAATCAAACTTCTAATCCTTGGTTCAAGTATGTCGCTCTAGGAGGCAACACACTCTCGGCGGTTGGTGCACCACTTACTGATGGACAGACATCCGCTTTTACTGGAATTAGAGGAGCAAATCCATCCATATCTATTGACAATGGAGCTACTGTTGAACTTTGTGAGGGTTCAACAGTTGTGCTTAACACCACCTTAGTTGGAGGCGATAATCCAATACTTTATTCATGGTCACCTACTACTGATTTAAGTTCATCAACTGTAGCCAATCCAACTTATACTGGAAACACTCCTGGTGGACCTACGTATACGGTAACAGTAACTGATGGAAACGGAATTCCGGCATCGGATAATATTATCATTACGGTCACCGCAACTCCGACTGCAGATGCGGGGGCGGCTACAGCGGAGACTTGTGAGACGACACCTTATACTGTAACGGATGCAGCGGTTACAAATGATCTGAGTCTTCTGTGGACAGAGAACGGTTTTGGCTCGATAAATGCAGGCACAGAAACCACGCTGAACCCTGTCTATACTCCAGTTGCAGCCGACGGTGGGATGGTAGTGACCTTGACCTTGACTGTAACGGGCAACGGCAGTTGTGCGGTAGCAGTGGACGCCAAGGCGTTGACAATCGACGAGGCGACCATAGCCGATGCGGGCCCAGCGGCAGCCTCGGAGTGTGATCAGGACTATACATTTGCAGCCATCCAGAGTGTAACAGGGAGCACCGGTCTGTGGACCGAAGATGTAACCAGCACTGGTCCGGGCACGCCTGT
>JADFHN010000030.1:0-23914 GCA_022567155.1 Bacteroidota bacterium | reverse complement strand
AATCCCAACCAGACGGGATTAATTGTAAGTGTCTTTGGGACCTATACCTTTACCTGGACAGAAGACAATGGTACTGGCACCTGTGTGGCCAGCGCCCAGATAGTAGTAAACTTTTTCGAGCAGCCGGATGCTCTTGCGAGTCCTCAAAGTATCTGTGATGGAGATATAACTAACGTAATAATAACCAATCCTAATACGGTTACAGGAACAACTTTCAGCTGGACAATAGGTACAGTAACGGGTACAGTTTCTGGACAAAACTCCGGCAACGGAAATGTAATTACTCAAACTCTAGCAAGCGCAGCAGGTGGAACAGTGGAATATTTAATTGTACCAAGTGCAAATGGCTGTGACGGAACAATTTTACCCGTTATTGTTACTGTTGATCCGATACCCATAGGTACTGCGGTTCCAGCAGGAACATATTTTGCTTGTTCAGGGGAAACATTGTCAATTGCTCCAATAACAAATGTCCCGTCTTCCACGTTTATCTGGGTAGGGGATAATGGTAGTGGAGGTACAGGAAATTTAACCGATGCACCCGTTAACACCACTGACAACCCGATCAATGTAACATATACCGTTACACCTGCTGGACCGGGTTCAACATTCTGTATAGGAGCTGATTTTGATATAGTTGTCACGGTTAACCCGAACCCGAGCCTGACGGTAGTGAGTGCGCCCACGGAGGTATGCAGCGAGGATGGATTCACATTCAGTGTTACCAGCAGCACGGCCAACAATACCTTAGCGCTGGTGGATGTACGGTATACCGGGGTAGTGGGGGGTTCATATGCAGCCTTTCCTGTGACAGCTCCTAACAGTTTATTGATCACCGAGGTGGCTACGTTGAGCAACACGACCAACACGACGATCGGTGTAGAGTATGACTTCCAGGTGACCACCAGTGACGGTTGTCCGCTGGCGGTACCGACCACCACGGTGACGGTTAATGTGGCGCCACTGCCGACGATGGTAGTGACCAACAATGTGGCCTCACTGTGCAGCGGCAGTGCCACGGACATCGATTTGACCACGACGCTGACCGATGTGGGGAATGTGACCTTTGTATTGGATGCGGTAAACAACACGGCGGGGGTAAGTGGATTCAGCAGTCCGGGGCTGGTATCAAACCCGGGTGACAACATCGCCGATGTGCTGGTCAACAGCACGGACAACCCGGTAACGATCACCTATGACTGGAGTGTATTCTACAAGGCGTGTGATGACAAGGTAGGAGCGGGCACGTTCACTGCGGACGTTACGGTGAACCCGAACCCGAGCCTGACGGTGGTGAGTGCGCCCACGGAGGTATGCAGCCAGGACGGATTGACTTTTGATGTCACAAGTAGTACTGCTTTGAACACGATTGATTTATTAAGTGTCAATTACAACGGAGTCTCTGGTGGTTCTTATACTGGACCGTTTCCGGTAAGTGCATCAAACAGTTTGACGATTACGGAAATAGCTACACTGGTGAATGCCACAGATGATCCCTTGGATGTAACCTATGAGTTTCAAGTGACCACTGCAGACGGCTGTCCCTTAATTCCGACAAGTGAGTTTACAGTGGTGACCGTTTATCCAAAACCCACAATGAGTATAACTAACGGGACGTCATCAATATGCAGCGGGGAGACCACCTCGCTAACGTTAAACAGCACAACAAACAATACCGATCCGTCGAATCCGGTTAAGATCCGCCTTGATGCGGTGATCAACACGACAGGTGTAACCGGTTTTACAGCAGCGGGGATTAATTTTGATCCGGGTTTTGTAATAGGTGATGTATTGGTCAACAGCACTGACAACTCTGTGACGATCACCTATGAATTCAGTGTTACCTATGGCAGTTGTGATGATCTAGTTGGGGCCTTCACCACGGATGTGACGGTAAACCCGAACCCGAGCCTGATAGTGGTTTCGCCACCTGGTTCGGTGTGTAGTGATCTCGGGTTGAGTTTTGATGTAACAAGTACGACGGCAGCGAATACAATAGATCTATTGAGTGTAAATTATAATGGTGTGATTGGGGGATCGTATACTGGCCCATTCCCGGTAAGTGCACCAAACAGTCTAACGATCACTGAACTTGCAACATTGGCAAACACAACTGATAATCCCCTGGACATTACTTATGAGTTCCAAGTAACGACTCCGACGTGTCCCCTGGCTCCTGTGAGCGAATTCGTGGTAATTAAGATTCTTCCACAGCCAAAATTGACTATTACTAACAACAATACTTCCATATGTTCAGGTGACATTACCGATATCGATATTGTGACACTTACACAAAATGGGATTGTGACCATTACCAACATTACAAAATCCGATCCTTCATTATCAGGAAACTCGTTGATAGGCTCTACATGGCTGAATGGAAGTAAAATAACAGATCTTTTAGTTAATCCTACCGACAACATTCATACAATAGACTACGAGTTCACCGTAGATGCCAATGGGTGTCCCGGAACAGTAACCACACGTACCGTAACGGTTAATCCTACACCAAGCTGGACGGTTGTTGATAATGGTGTAACTGAAATGTGTGAAGGCCAAACAACGGACATCGACCTTAACAGTCCTACACAAAATGCTGTGATTACACTAACTTCTGTGACCCCCAGTATGGCCGGATTAGGTGGTTGGACAACTATCGGAACTACCTTCAACACCTTCCCGGTAAATATTGCAGATCCTTTGACTAACAGCAATACCACAGCAGAGACGGTTACTTATACGTTCGATATTGCGGCGAATGGATGTACAGATCCCATAAGTAAACAAGTTACTATTATCGTAAACCCAGGGCCTATATTCTCCATTACCAACACACTACCAAGTATCTGCTCCGGTGACCTGACGTCTATTCTTTTATCTTCACCAACGGCAGGTGCGGTTATCACACTGATTAATGTTATTCCTGGCTTCATAACGGGATATTCTCCAATAGGAACTACCTTCCTGGATGGTAATGTCGTGTCAGATCCCCTTTTAAACAGTACAATTTCGATCGAAACTATTGAATATGTATTCGAGATATCAGCCGCCGGTTGTACTAATGTAACCTCCCAAAGTGCCTTTGTGGATGTAAAACCTATACCTACATGGACCGTAACTAACAACGCTGCTACAATTTGTGAAGGTCTTGTAACAGATATTGATTTGAACAGCCCAACCGACAATGCGGTAATTACATTATCAAACATAATAACAAGTGATCCCGGAGTTAGCGGATTTACATCAATCGGAACTACCTTCATTTTTAATCCGCCGGCTGGTCCCATTAATATTGCTGATGCACTTACTAATAGTACCAATGCTCCACAAACTGTTCAATACACGTTTAATATTCAAGCAGTTGGATGTGCGGATCCCATAAGTAAATCAACCACAGTTACTGTAATTCCAAGTCCAACGTTTACGATTAATAATAACCTGCCCTCCATTTGTTCAAGTACCGCAACGGACATTGACCTGAATACGCCGATTGTTGGAGCTGTGATGGAACTAATAGCCGTTACACCGACAGGTGGAGTAACGGGATTCTCGGGAGTTGGAACCCTATATCTGGATGGTGCCAAGATTACCGATGTGCTTGTTAACCCTACTAATGTTTCCCAAACCGTGACCTATGAATTCCAGGTTGCAGCCAGTGGTTGTATTAACTCCACAACACAAACAGCAGTAGTAACCGTGAAGCCGGATCCTGTGTGGACTGTTGACAACACCACCGCACCAACGATCTGTGAAGGCCAGGTAACTGATATTATTCTGGATAGCCCTACAGCAGGTGCACAGATCACCATTGCCAGCATCACAATAAGTGATCCTTCTATTACTGGTAATACAGCTGCATTAACCGTAATAAGCGGGCCATTTCCTTTTACACTTGCTGACCCACTAACGCACACAAGTACTTTTCCGGAAACAATTACCTATGAATTTACCATTGCAGCTGCTGGTTGTACGGATCCTGTATCGAAATTTACAATCGTAACCATTAACCCGGAACCAACATTTACAATTACGAATCCTTCTCCAACAGATGAAATATGTTCCGGTAATCTTACCAATATTGTCCTTAATACACCAATTGCCGGCGGCTTAATAGAAATTACAGGTATCAATGCCGGATCTGTCACCGGGACCTCATTAGTTGGGGCAACCTTCCCTGATGGGGGAGTAATTGCTGATTTATTGATTAATCCCACTAATAATATAATAGATGTTGAATATACATTTATTGCTATTGCTCCTGGGTGCCCTTCGAGTGCTCCACAAATGACTATCGTGACGGTTAATCCGGATCCTTCAATGACCATTACAAATAATCTCAGTTCGCTATGCGAAGGAATACCAACTAATATAGATTTGACAAGTCCAACTGAAAACGGAGTAATAACCCTAACTTCTGTGACAACAAGTGATCCGGGATTAACCGGCTTTACTTTAGCTGGAACGACTTACACGATTTTCTCCGTTAATATCAGTGACGTACTTATCAATAGTACTCAGACTCCGCAAACGATAATCTATTCGTTCAATATTGATGCAAATGGATGTTCTGATCCGGTGAGTCAACAGGTGGTTGTGACTGTCAACCCTGTTCCAACTTTCACAGTGAATAACGTCAATGTAAATATTTGCTCAGATGAGACTGCGTTAATACAATTAGGCACATTAACTCAAAATGGAGTTATTTCACTTATCAATGTTACACCAAGTAACGCAGCTGTGTCTGGCTTTTCTCCTTCGGGAAGCACTTTCCTGGATGGTGGTAGTATTACTGACAAACTAACAAACCCGACTGATAATCCTCAAACAGTTGATTATGAGTTCCAGGTTTCAGCCAATGGATGTACTGAGCCTACCACCGTAACCGAAACCGTAACGGTATTTCCCAATCCGGTATTGACTGTAATGAATAACGACTTGGAGATCTGCGTTGGTGAAAGTACAGATATAGAACTGTTTAGTCCAACTCAAGATGCTATAATTACCTTAGATGCCGTAACAACATCAGATGCCTCCGTTATTGGATTTACAACAGTTGGAACTACTTTCGCAGCACCTTTTGCAGTTCCTACCATAACCGATGCGTTAACTAATGGAACAAATGATCCTCAAACCATATCTTACGAGTTTTCTATAGATGCTAATGGATGTATTGATCCTGTTACACAAGTAATTATGATGACTATAAATCCGACACCATCCTTTACTGTCACTGATAATTCCGGTGGTGGAACTGGTATTATTTGTTCGGAAGAAGTGGCAGATATTGACATTGCCAGTCCGACGGCCAATGCGGTGATTACCTTAGTTGGAATAACTACATCCAGTGCTAATGTAATTGGATTTTCTTCAATTGGTACACCTTTTCTCGACGGATCTACCATTACAGATATCCTGGTGAATACCGGAAGCAATGTCGAAACAGTTGATTACACCTTTGCGGTCACAGCAAATGGTTGTGCTTTACCACCTACATCTAATATCACTCTGACCATTACCGTTAACCCAATTCCAGATGTATTAGCGTCACAGAATATTCAGACCATTTGTGATGGTGATTTCACTAACATATTGTTGAGTAACCCCAATGTTGTAGCTGGAACTACTTTTAGCTGGACGGTAGTTGAAGCTGGCGGTGTAACGGGAGCATCAAATGGTTCTGGAAGCACAATAGCGCAACAACTATTTAATCCTACAAACGTACCTGCAACAGCTACTTATACGGTTACACCAAGTGCAAACGGATGTAACGGATCACCCATTGATGTAATTATTACAGTGAATCCAACGTCTTCCTTAGCAACCAGTGGTGACCAGACCATATGCTCACCAGGTCAGACTAGCATTTCAATTACGAACCCAAATAACGTAGCAGGGACTACGTTTAGCTGGACGATTATAAGTACCACAAATGGTATTCTTGGTGCAAATGATGGTGCAGGAAACCTGATAGATAATGACCTGATCAATCCAAATGATAATATATCAGGTACGGTAACCTACCGGATTACACCTACAGCCAATGGATGTGATGGCCCGACAACTGATGTTGTTGTTACGGTAAATCCTCCTGCTGTAGTCGATGGAGGACTTGATTTTGAAATTTGTGAAGATGGTATGGCCCAGTTGAATGGTAGTTTTGCCCGGGCTGCTACCAGCATAACATGGAGTGGCGGATCCGGAACATTTAGCGACGTAAATGATCCGCTTGCTACCTACACACCGTCAGCAGCGGATATAACTGCAGGATCAGTTGTTTTGACGATTTCATCAAATGATCCGGATGGCCCGGGGCCATGTCCTATAGTTACAGATGATGTCACTGTTGCGATTAATCTGTTAACTTTTGTCGAAATATTGTCGCCTGCGCTAAACCAGTATGCACAAAGTGATCCGGAAATTGTACTTTTAGCATCTCCTCAGACTCCTCCGGGGGTATGGGTAGGCAAAGGTGTACTAAGTGGATTCTATGTACCAGTAGCCGTTCCTGTACCGGATGGCGAGAGCTTCGTACTTGATACACTTACCTATACCTATACAGATTTAAAAGGGTGCGTTAACAGTGATTCCAAGATAATACGTATTGATAAAAATCCTGATATTAAATTCGGTACCAAGCCCGGACAGGATTACTGTGAAAACCAGGGTATTATTGATTTGTTTGCTGATCTGAATCCGAATATTACTACCGGTGTATGGAATGGTCCGGGAATCATTGACTCGGAAAGAGGATTGTTTGATCCGAATCTACCTGGAGTAACCACTCATGTGGTTACTTATACGGTAACGGACCCTGTAACCGGTGGAAAATCAGTAGCGCCTGTCACCATACGTGTTCATCCTAAGCCTGTCGTAAGCTTTAATATTGGCAATCTTTGTGCCCGTGATTCTATTCAGTTTTTTGATACATCTGTTGTAAACAAAGTATTTGATGAAGATACAATTATAATATGGCAATGGAATTTTAATAATGAACGGGTAGATACGCGCCAAAACCCTGTTACATTCTTTAAAGATCCGGGAGCAAAGGAGATCACCCTTTCAATTAAAACGCTGACCAATAGTATCGGTTGTGTTGCCGACACAACCATTACAGCAATATTTGGTAAACCACCAATCATTGATTTTAAGTGGAGTAATATTTGCTTTAACGATACTACACTCTTTACAGATAAAACCGTTCTGCTGCCTGGATCTCAGGATGTAATCTCCAATTATACATGGAATTTCGGAGATGGCAATGCCGTTCAGGGCGCTCCCGGAAGCAGTATCACGGATGGAACTCATCCAAATGGTTCGGTAACTTTTGGAATATACGAGGAACCAAAACACCAATATGTAAATGCTGTAAAAGGCGATTTGTTCGATGTCGTTTTGACAGTAGCAACATCTGCAAACTGCATCAATTCTTTGCAACAGCGAGTGGAAATTCTACCATCTAAATCGCTTTCAATTTCTCAGGGTTATTTTGAAGATTTTGAAGCAGGAAGGGGAGGATGGTTTGTAGAAGCTGATCTGGAAGGTACTGGAGTGTCAGAAAGTGATACTTCATGGATTTGGGGTGTGGCGAATGGTGTAAATATAAATACACAAGCCACAAATAATAAAATATGGTGGACGGGGGCAAATTTAGATCCATCCACTCCATATACCTATCTTGACAGTGAACGAAGTGTAGTAAACGGCCCATGCTTCGATTTCAGAGGAATCGAAAGACCTATGTTTGCTTTCGATTATCAATTATCCAACGAGGCAAATAAAGACGGGGTGGTTCTGGAATATATTTTGCCTGAAGATACTGTGTGGAAAATTGTCGGGATTCCGGATAATGGGATTAACTGGTATAATAGTAGCGATATTGTATCGAATCCGGGACAGAATAACCTTGGAGATGGCTGGACTGATACTACTTCTATATGGAGAAATGCAAGGTTTACGCTGCCCAAAGAGGTAATTGGTAAGGAAAAGGTTCGTATTCGTATTTACTTTGCTTCCAATGCTGACAATGAAGATTCACCTTTGAACGGATTCGGATTCGATAATGTATTTGTTGGTGAAAAAAACAGGACCGTTCTTGTTGAGAACTTCACTTCACTCCAAGATTATACAGATTATTCTATATTCAGGAATAAAATGCTTGATATAGAAAATAACCTTTTGCCATTTGATTTTGTTTACCTGAATTATCATATAAATACAAATGTTCCCGATAGCCTAAATGAAGATAATGATGGAGTACCACGTGTAAGAAGCGGTAAGTATGGAATATCAGAACCTATTCACTCCGTGCTGGATGGTTCTAATGATATTCAGTTCGGGTTCAATGGCCGTTATAACGAACCATCATTTAGTGAACAACTTGTTGACAGCCGGTCGCTTGTAGATGCTCCGTTTAATATTGAAACTATTGAAATAGTAAATACAACACAAAATATTGTAGAAGTTAAGTGGGTGATTAGTTCAAACCAGGTTATTGACAAACCAATACGGGTATATACCGTTGTTGTTGAAGAACAAGTAATTCTTCAAAACGGCGACATAGCTTTCAATGTTATAAAGCATATGATGCCGGATGCAACAGGCCTTAGCTGGATCCAGGACTGGCAGTTTAATCCGGCAACCGGAATCGGGACCACGGTGGATATTGCATCCTTCCTGTCGGCAAACGGAATGGATGGCGAAACAAGCCTTATCTGGGATATAAATGAAGAATTTATTGATATATACGATCCAACACAATTAGCCGTCATGGTATTTATTCAGGATCAGGAAACCAATGAAATATATCAGGCTGGCTACAGGAAAATCAATGACAACAAAGAAGGACAACTACCGGTGGCAATAGAAGATGTGCTCACCTCAGAGTTGAATAATATTACAATTTTCCCTAATCCCGTGCTTAATGATCTCCATTTTATCATGGATGACAATTCCGGATTATCGAGAGATGATTTTTACTGGAAGATCATTGATCAGCGTGGACTTACCATGATGGAGGGTGAGCTTTTCTTCAGAAATGGAAGAATAACCATTTCAACGAAAGAAATCCCGAATGGCTTATATCATTTAGTGATGGGTGTAAGAGGCAGACCACTTATTTACAGAAAAATTGCTGTTATGCACAGGTAGGCAACCAGCTATCTGCAATCGAATAATCAGATATAAACAAAATTTTTACGAATATTCTTTAAGCTTCACCCGGAGGTCTGTAATGGATGCTTGTATCTCGGTGAAAAAAATATCTGTGAGTTCTTTAACGCGCAGCGGTTCCTTATTTTCCTTGGATAATACCTCAATTTCACGGGCGGTTTCTTTCATCGAATGAATGCCCATAAATGTTAATGACGGTTTGATTTTATGTGCCAGCAGCCCAAGAGATTTAAAATTACTTTTTTTGATGGCTATTTTCATCTGATCGATAATATCTGGGGTGGTTTCAATAAATGTCGATATCATTTCTTTGACGAATTTGGCATCATTATTTGAGATTGACTCAAGGTATGATAAGTCTGTGTGTCTGTTTTTAGCTGACTTTGCCATCTTTTCAGCCGATTTTTTCTGTACAGGTACCTTTTCCTTATCCATACCGGATATTTCTCGGGGTGTATAATATTTAGTTAAAATGCGAAAAAGTTCTTCGGGCAAAAATGGCTTGGAGAGGTAATCATTCATTCCAATTTCTATGCACTTTTCGCTATCGCCTTTTATCGCATTAGCTGTGAGTGCAATGATAGGAATCTCTGATTTTGGTGATTTGAAGCTTTTACGAATGGATATGGTAGTTTCAAAGCCATCCATTACCGGCATCTGAATATCCAGCAGGATGATATCGTAATCGTGCTTTTTATGTTTTTCAAGACATATCAAACCATTTTCTGCTTCAGTTACCTTACATTGCCAGTTTTTAATGATGTTAGCGGCATACATCCGGTTTATATCATTATCCTCTACAAGCAATACTTTCATTCCTGGCAGTGTATTCAATCGTTTTAGGTTATTTCCAGTACGAGTATCAATAATCAAATCTGTTTCAGTGCCGACTTTATACGGAATGGTAAAACTGAACGTACTTCCGATATTTTCAGCGCTTGTTACATCAATGGATCCGTTTTGCAAATCAATCAACTGCTTTACAATAGAAAGCCCAAGTCCGGTGCCACCAAATTTCCGTGTTACACTTTCATCTGCCTGCGTAAAAGTGTCAAATATAAACTCAAGTTTTTCATTCGGGATGCCTATTCCGGTGTCTTTAACATCAATCTGAATGTACGCGGTTTTATTTGTTTTTTTAGAGATTTTTGCATTAACGGAAATCATACCTTCGTAAGTAAATTTAATAGCATTGCTGATCAGGTTGATCAGTATCTGGCTCAGTCTTACGGAGTCTCCCAACAATACAACTTCTGAACCTGGTACAAAATCATAATTAAGCTCAATGCCTTTTTCTTTTGCCTGTGGAAGAAACATTTCAATAACCTGCGGTAAAATGTTACTTATTCTGAATCCGATTTTTTCGAATTTCAGCTTTCCACTTTCAAGTGCTGATAAATCGAGAATATCATTTATAATTACTTTGAGGTTATCGGTTGAGTTTTTTATGGCTGTCAAATATTTTTGCTGTTCTTCCGTTGGATTTGTGTCTGACAATAAATTGACCATTCCGGCAATACCATTTAGTGGAGTACGAATTTCATGACTCATATTAGCAAGAAATTGTTCCTTGGCTAATTTTGCCCGAAACAGTTCTTCCGCATCCTCTTTTAGTTGGGTGATATCCCTGCAGTCAAGGATAAGGCCTTTAAGACCTTCTTTGTGCTTCAGGTTAATTGCGTTGAATTCAAGATATTGATAGGTCTGATCTGCTTTCCGGAACCGAAATTCAATATTTTTTGAATAAGGAAATTTTAAACATTCGTTGAATTTTATTCTAAAACTTTCAACGATTTCAGAGTCGAGGTAGTCAAAAAAGCTTTCATTGACCAGGGAATTGACAGGGTATCCCATCACATGATGTACAGCCGGATTATGATACAATATGGTGCCATCATAATGGACAATAAAAATGATGTCGGATCCGTCTTCAACTACCGCCTTACAAAATGACTCTTTTTGAATGTATGATCGGAGATTGGATTTTACAGGCATGGTTAAAATATATTTGTGTTGTATTAGTTCAATCAGGTTTCTTCCATTTCTTTAAGGTAACGATAAATAGTGGATTTGCCAATATCGAGTTTTTTTGCAACCAGCAAAACATTGTCATTGTATTTCTCCATAAAATTTCGGATGATTTTAAATGTATAATCCTTAAGCGTCAACTCGTTGATCATCAGATTCATATCGTTTCGTATGCTTCCGAACGAAATTTCTGAGGCTTGTATTTCAGCGCCATCAGTCATCACTGCCGCTAGTTCAATTACCGACCTGAGTTCCCTGACATTACCGGGGTATGCATATTTCATCAGCTTATCTTTTGCTTCATTCGAAAAATGTTTTGCTGAAATTTCATTTTCTTTTGCGAAAAGTTTTAAAAAATGACGTGCAAGCAGAAGGATGTCGTTTTCTCTTTCACGCAATAGCGACATGTGTATGGGCAATCCTAGTAGCCGGTAGTATAGATCTTCTCTGAAATTACCGTTTCTCACTTCTTCCGCAAGGTCTCTGTTGGTAGCTGCAATTACACGCAAATCAAGGGGAATCACTTCATTACTGCCAATTCGGGTCACCTCTTTCTCCTGAAGCACACGCAGTAGTTTTGTTTGCATCTGCAGCTCCATTTCGCCGATTTCATCAAGAAAAATAGTTCCTTTATCCGATTCTTCAAATTTTCCTATTCTTCGTGTTACAGCTCCGGTAAAAGCTCCTTTTTCATGTCCAAAAAGCTCACTTTCCAGCAAATCATTGGGAATAGCCATAATATTTACTGCTATAAACGGGTGCTTTTTCCTTTTTGAATTGTAGTGGATTGCTTTCGCAACCAGCTCTTTACCAGTTCCTGTTTCACCTGATATGGATACGGTAATATTAGAACGAGTGGCTTTTTCCATAAGCCTGAACATGGCCTTTATCGGCGGACTGGAGCCGATAATGCTTTTCTCAAAATTATATTTTGTAGAAATCTCTTCTCTCAGGTGATCTATCTCCTTGATCAGGCTTACATTTTTCCGTGCATTAGTGATGGCATATAGTAGTCTGTCTTTGGTCTCTTCATCTTTTGTAATATAATCATAGGCGCCTAATTTAAGGAGATTAACCGCAGTGCCTATTTCCTCCTGCCCCGAAATGATTATTACCGGAATATCAGAATTGTATTCCTTAATCTGTTTTAGTACCTCTTCACCACTTATGTCTGGTAAAGAGTAGTCGAGTGTAATTATTGCAGGATTTTCATGTAAATGATCAAGAGCTGCTGTCCCTGATTTGAAAAAAGATACTTCAAAATCCGGATTCAAGCCAAGCACATAATCCAGAAATTTTAAATACGCCGGATCATCTTCGATAGTGAATATTTTAATGGTGTCTTTTTGATACATTTATGAGAGTTATGGAATATCTCATCAAAATAACTAAAAGGTTAAATAATTAAAAACATATTTGATAAAATTGATTTCCATAAATTATTTCATAAATTCATATTCATATTACTTTTATTATTTCAATTCGACTTTTATCTTGAGCATAACTAATTCACAAAAATGATAGCTGAATTTGAAAACTTAGAACAAGAAGAGCAAAACCTGTTATACATAGCACCCGTTCTTGTTGCAATACTAGTTGCGGGCGCCGACGGAAAAATTGATAAATCTGAAATGCGGGAAGCTATTTCCATCTCTGGTATGAAAAAAATCAAAGCCGGAAAGAACTTGCTGCAGTACTACAATGAAGTTGGAAAAGATTTTGAAGATAAACTGAAAATAGGTATTGCAAGATATCCCAGCGATACGAAGAAACGTCAGGAAATGATTTCTAAAGAATTGTCAGGCATCAACGCTATACTTCCTAAACTGAACAGGAAATTTGCAATTACCTATTATGCCAGTCTGAAAGATTTTGCCAAAAGAATTGCAGAATCATCAGGGGGTATTCTGGGGTATATGTCAATTGGCTATGAAGAATCAAAATTGATTGATCTTAAAATGATAAAAGATCCTTCTGTGTGATGGAATGAAACATACGTCGGACTCCTTTTTTGAAAGTATAATTGTACCCAGCCGCATGGTATTTTTCATGTGGCTGCTTTTTTTTGTAGAAACGAAGTTTAAGATTGACTTAGGATTTTTAGGTGTATATCCCCGTACGTTATATGGTCTTGCAGGTATTGCAGGCATGCCCCTTGTTCATGCAAGCGTATTCCATATTGCTTCCAATACGATTCCTATACTTATCCTGGGTTCTGCACTTTATTTTTTTTATCCGAAAATCGCAAATAAGGTTTTTATTCAGTGCTACTTCTTTACAAGCGCCCTGGTATGGATATTTGCCAAGCCTGCAAACCACATAGGGGCAAGTGGGGTAGTGTATGGACTTGCAGCTTTTCTTATCCTGTATGGATGGTTTAAAAAAGATATGAAATCAACATTTATCTCAGCTGCCGTACTGATAATTTATGGTGGAATTTTCCTTAAAATGATACCTGCAAATCCATGGGTGTCATGGGAAGCTCATTTGCTCGGCGCTGTGGTAGGCGCCGTAAATGCATTTATATTAAGTAGAAATCGCTAAAAAATTTAGTATAAAAAGTTTAATTTGTTTTTAATCAATAAGTTATATAATCTATATTAAAGGAATAGATAAGCCAATTATTGCTAAAAACACACTATGGTATAGCTAACTAACCGTTAAGTTTGCTATCAATGAAATGATCCGTACTTTAAAAATTATCAGTAATAATCAGGATATGACAAAGGTGCTGCCTCCCTTTTTGAAACGTATGATTCGGGTCCAGTTAAGAAACTTCATAACCGGATATGTGGGATCAATTTCGAACCATTTTGTTGCAAAATTAGGACGGGTTGCAAACTTGTGATGATTGTTTTGAAAGAGCTCTCCAAGCATCAGAAAATCCCAGTTGAATGTATTTTTGGATTTATCATGATTGTCATAGTTTGCATAGCCGAGCTTATGACCGAAGTAGTTTACAATTGCACCGTGCGTGGGACCGATCAAAAAATGCATAGGTAATAACGCATACATCCATGGATGTGTTCCGGGGAATTGATAAACCGAAATGATCAGTACATAAACCACAACATACAAAATACCCCATCCTATCCTGGAAGTATGTGACTCAGCAAATTTGTCCAGCGCCGGCCATACGGGAATATTTTTTTTAAATCTTTCTTCTACCTCCATTTTCCCGCTTACAAGACTATTGTAAATCAGCCTGGTTTTCCACATCATCGAAAACAAATTACTTGCGTAGTGTGGTGAATGTGGGTCTTTTTCGGTATCGCTGTATGCATGATGCATCCGGTGCATAACGGCGTACGCTTTCGGGTTCAGGTACGATGATCCCTGCGCTATAAAAGCAAAAAGATAAAAAAACTTTTCCCAAAATTTGTTCATCGTAAACATCTGATGTGCGCTATACCGATGATGAAAAAAGGTCTGACTGAAAAGTGAGATATACCAATGTCCAATAAAAATTGCCCAGATTGCCAAAATTGTTGTGTTATGAGATTATTGAATATGCAAATATACGGTTATAAACGTTTCTAAAAAATGGTAAAGCTATATGCAATGATATTGGCTCCCATTTTTAAGGCTTGCTGCCTTTTCTCCTCAGGATCATTATAAATCACCTGATCTTCCCAGCCGTTGCCAAGATCGCACTCGTAGGTATAAAAACATACAAGCCGGCCTTCATAAATGAGTCCAAAGCCCTGCGGGGGCTTTCCATCATGTTCATGTATTTTTGGTAATCCGTTATTATAATGGAATTTCTGGTGATAAATGGGATGATTGAAGGGCAGCTCAACAAACTCCAGTTCAGGAAACACCTTTTTCATTTCCAGCCTGACAAACTTGTCCAGGCCATAATTATCATCAATGTGAAGAAAGCCGCCTGAAACAAGGTAATCTCTTAGATTTTGTGCCTCCTGATCCGAAAACAACACATTGCCATGCCCCGTCATATAAATGTAGGGGTAAAGAAAGAGTTCGGAGCTTCCAACGTCCACAATTTCCTCATCAGGTGCAAGGTTCATATTCAGTTCCTGATTGCAAAACCTGATTAAATTAGGCAAAGCAGTTTTATTGGCATACCAGTCACCGCCGCCATGATATTTAAGTTTTGCAATTTTCAGGCTCTCCTGTGATAATGCTTGTAAAGAAGTTAATGCAATTAATGCTGAAAAAAGTATTTTTGGCAACCCGTTATCCATACACCCAATGAAAAAAGAATTTTTTTTTAAACTTCTTGATGCATATCAAAGATATCATCATTCTGCCATTACTACCAAAAGATTTAAATATGAGCAGATTATTTCTGTGATAAATAGCCTTACGACTAATCAACGGTTTTGCATTGAAAAAGTTGGATATTCATTTGAAGAAAGAAATATTTTTTTAGTTCAATGGGGCCAGGGTGATGTGAAAATTATGCTTTGGTCGCAAATGCACGGTGATGAGTCAACAGCAACAAGAGCTATACTCGATGTATGGAATTTTCTTATTGCCGATGATGATTTTAATGAAATCCGTAGCGATCTTTTCAAAAAAACAACTTTGATTTTTATACCGGTTCTTAATCCGGATGGAGCAAGCCTGTTTAAACGACGTACCGCACAGGGCATCGATATGAATAGGGATGCCGTAAGGCTTCAGACACCGGAAGCAAGAATTTTGAAAGAAGTAATAGATAGATTCAGCCCTGATTTCGGATTTAATCTGCACGATCAAAGTCTATACTATTCTGCGGGGGAATCACCTTTTCCGGCTTCCATTTCATTTCTTGCACCTGCCTATAATTATGCTAGAGAGATCAATACCCAACGCGAAAACGCTATGGCTATAATCAGTTATATAAACAACCTGCTTCAAAAAATTATTCCGGGCCACGTTGGCAGATATGATGATACATTTAATCCTCGAGCATTCGGCGACAACATTCAGAAGTGGGGCACAAGTACGATTCTAATCGAATCAGGAGGTTATCCGGGTGATGGAGAGAAAGAATATTTACGAAAACTTAATTTTGCATTGCTGTTGGCGTCGTTTGATGCAATTGCACATGACGCCTACCGGATAAGTACAAATCGCCCGTATGATTCCATTCCCTTCAATGTAAAAGACCGGTTTTTTGATTTGTTGATCAGAAATGCAGTGATCAAAATTGCAGGTAAAGAATTTAAGGTGGATATCGGGATCAACAGGGAGGAAGTAAATTATCATGATTGCAATGACTTTTATTACAGAAGTATTGTTCAGGATATGGGAGATCTGGCGCTTCATCATGGATACGAAGAGCTGGATGTAAACGGGATGAAAGTAAAAGCGGGTAAAAGTTACCCTTACCGGTTAGAAACGCAGGAAGAATTGCGGAATGCTGATTTTAATAATATTTTAAAAAACGGATACACTTCGGTGGTGGTAGATGATGCTGTATTAACCAAACCCTTTTGTGATTTTCCCGTTAATTTTGTCCACCACAGAAAAGTAAAAACAGCGGATTTAAATATAAAACCGGAAGGACCCGCAGATTTCATTGTAATGGAAGAGCTTGAAGTCAAGCATACCATTGTAAATGGGTTTGTGGTGAATTTTTCCAAAGAAGGCTACGGTGTAAAAAACGGATTGGTATACAGATATTGAATTAGCCTGAATGAGGCCTATTTTTCCCTTTTCCGGGTCATCACATGCATAATAGCCAGAAGAAAATTACTTCACAATAAAGAGAAAATCGCCTCCGGATTCGTGAACCGTAAATACACTCATTTCAGGAATGGCTTCAAGCGTCTGCATATATTCATTTAGTTCATACATGGTTATTACGTCATCTCCGTTGCCATAATTCCGGAAGGCCTCCAGCAGTTTGCTCGACATGGGTGAAAATCTTGAACGGCCAATGGTTGAGACTGTATTATCACTGCTGGCAAAATAGTAGCTCGCTTTTAATTTGAATTTAGAAGAAATAAGTTCGGCTCTTGGAATAGAATCATTAGGAAACAGGTTTTCGGTATTATCAGTCTTGATATGCTTTTTTATAATGTTCGAATAAGGTACATCCATAAATAAAAACAGGTGCTGAACTTGGCAATTACTTAACAAATTGGCAATATCTTCAAATGAGATCATCTGATTATAGGCAAGTGAATCGGAATCCGACAGAATCAGGTACCCGTTGCCTGCATCATCTACGACGCTCATACCGGCAATGTAAATAAATAGTTGATTGGTTACGTTACCGGTATCGGCAGCACATTCGTTAGAGATGCTATTTATAAAATTGATTTTTGAATAGTTTTTATATGAAGATGCACGGTAGCCATAGGTAAGCATCAGTTCGTCTTTGATAGAGTTAGTCTGAAAATCCAGAAATGTTTTGTCCTGATCAAATGTATAATCAGTAGTATTAAAAAACAAGGCCGCGTTTTTATCCTGAGCATATACGTTGCTTAGCAGGATTGCAGGCAGGAGGAGAAGTAAGGTTATTTTTTTCAAGGAATTCAAATTATAATATACAACATGAATTTTTCTGTACAATTTAGGTTAAAGTCATGAATTTTAAAAAGGTTTATAGGTAATAATTTATGAATTTAATAGTGTCTCATTATAAAATGGAAATTACTCGTTTACCGTTTGTTATTTCAGCAATATGCTGCATTTATTAAAACCGCTAAAAATTATTTTACCTGATAGTATTTTTTGGTTAATTCGCACCCTGATTCAGTTTTACGTTTATGCAACAAAACGCAGTCATACTTACCGCCGGATTGCTGGACGACATTCATGCCAAAACAGCTCACGGGCTGATAAGGGGGTCTGAGAGGTTTAAGATCACTGGTGTGATTGATCATAAATTTGCCGGGCAGGATGCGGGCGAAGTGATAGACGGTCGCAACCGGGGTATCATGATCTATGCCTCAATAAAAGCATACTGGCAGGAAGCAAAACAGCCGGCGGATTTCTGCATTATAGGTGTAGCCACGAAGGGTGGCGTGATACCGGGTGAATTCAGGCCGATTATTAAAGAAGCGCTGCAAACCCGTATGGGCATTATTAGCGGACTGCATCATTATATGGCAAACGATGAAGAATTTGCAGCGCTTGCAAAAAAACATGCGGTCGAAATTATCGATATTCGCAAACCCAGACCAGCTTCCGAACTTGCTTTCTGGACCGGAGAGATCAAAGACATATTAGCTCCCAAAATACCCGTTTTAGGAACGGATTGTGCATTAGGAAAACGCACTACAGCTACGTTTCTACGTAATATGATGCGGGAGCATGGGCATAATGCACATATGGTTTATACCGGTCAGACAGGTTGGATGCTGGGTAATAAATATGGATTTATTTTCGATTCCACACCTAATGATTTTGTATCCGGAGAACTGGAAAATGCGATTCTAAAGTGCTACCGAAATGAAAATCCGGATATTATTTTTCTGGAAGGGCAGTCGGGATTGCGTAATCCAAGTGGCCCTTGCGGATCGGAGTTTATTATTTCGGCTGACGCTGATGCCGTAATCCTGATCCTGAATCCTGAACGGACCAAGTTTAAAGGCATGGAAGATTATCCTGACAACCTGCCTTCCGCAAAAGAGGAAATTGAATTGATTCGGATATTCGGTGCACCCACTATCGGACTTGCATTGAACACGGCAGGAATTTCGCCGGAGCAGGCAAAAAAATGGCAAGTGAAATATGAAGATGAGTTAGGGATACCAGTTGTGTTGCCGTTGGAAGAAGGAGTGGAGAAACTGTACGGCGTGTTGGAGGAAGAAATTGGTAAATACAGATGATGTCAAAAGATGAAGATTGAAGATATTATTAACCGAACCCGGTGAGACGGAATTACTTATCAGGATTGTAGTGCGGGACAATAATTGCTAATTCATAGTGAAAAAGAAAAATAACAAACAAACTATATGAAAATAAAATCCATTGACTACTGGAAACAGGACATGGGCAACACACGCCCGTATGCTATTTCGTATAAAACCATTGATGAAGTAGAGGCCGTTTTTCTTGAAATCGGGCTTGAAAATGGTATTACCGGGATTGGATCAGCAAATCCAAGTCCTTATGTGGTGGGTGAATCCACTGCTGATGTGAATACAAAACTCAACGAGGGTATTCTGGACTATCTGATTGGCCGTAATATTCATGAAACACCTGCCCTTTGCCAGGAACTCGTTGACAAATTTCCCCAAAACCCAGGAATCCGGGCCGTAGCCGACCTTGCACTCTATGATGCGTTTACCCGGCACCTGAGTGTTCCTCTGGTCACCTATTTTGGCCAGAAAGTTGAGAAAATGGCTACATCGGTTACTATCGGTATTA
The DNA here is from genome assembly GCA_022567155.1 of Bacteroidota bacterium. Classification (GTDB taxonomy): domain Bacteria; phylum Bacteroidota; class Bacteroidia; order Cytophagales; family Cyclobacteriaceae; genus SZUA-230. The sequence continues at coordinate 4,390 of JADFHN010000030.1, read as the reverse complement.
AAAATGTGGAAGAAACACTTGAAGATGCCCGGGATTATTTTACAGATGGATTCAGGATACTGAAAGTGAAGCTGGGGAAAAATGTGGATGAAGACGTGGAGCGCCTTGTGAAATTACGGGAACAATTCGGGTACGAGCCCAAAATCAGGATTGATTGCAACCAGGGCTATTCAGTGGAAGACCTAAAACAATTTTTTCAGCAGACCGCTAAACTGGATATTGAATTAAACGAACAACCCCTTCCTGCAGATCAGATTGATGAAATGAAAGCACTACCCGATGAAATCAAGGACACCGTGGCTGCCGATGAATGCCTGGTTTCGCCTGAAGATGCCTTTCTACTGGCAGCGCCCCCACGGGCAAGCGGCATTTTCAATATCAAGCTGATGAAATGCGGAGGAATTCACCAGGCCAGAAAGATTGCTGTTATCGCTGAAAATGCAGGTATTGATCTGATGTGGGGGTGCAACGACGAAAGCATTGTAAGCATTACAGCCGGTTTGCATGCGGCATTCAGCTCAGCAAACACAAAATATATCGATCTTGATGGCAGCCTTGATCTGGCAAAAGATGTAGTAAAAGGCGGATTTATTCTGGAAGATGGCTACATGATGCCCAACGGAAAACCAGGGCTGGGTGTTGAAAAAATATAGTAGAGGTACCGATACCAATTGTAACTGCCGCTCCGGATCAAACGAATCCATGTGTGAAATGTGTGACCGATTACATGCCGGTATAGTACGTTGTGTTACCCTTGCTTTCTAGCTTTGCTTATTGTTGATTCCTGAGCGCCCTTAGTATCATGTAATCAGGGAATACACTTTTTTGATTCTGTGTATTATATTTACAATACATAAAACAAGCTATAACCTCATTATGAATACGTTAAACCTGAGAAGAAAAATCGGTATCAGTTGTACTTTCATTTTCATTTTACTTACTATCAGTCTGCATGCTCAGAAAGAGGAGTGGGAGCAATTATTCAACGGAAAAGACCTTAGCGGCTGGGAGCATACCGGCCCCGGTGAATTTATTGTTGAGGATGGGGTATTAAGAACAGTTGGAGGAATGGGGCTGTTGTGGTATTCCCGGGAAAAGCTTCAAAACATAGTACTCCGTGTGGTTTATACGGTTCGGAATAACGATACAAATTCGGGTATATTCATCCGGATACCTGAAGAGCCAACTGATCCGTTGATGGCTGTCAATGCCGGATATGAAGTGCAGATCGATAACGGATTCCGCCATTTACACGACGATTATCATTGTACCGGAGTACTATATTCCTTTACGAAAGCGGCCGCATATCCTCAAAAGCGACCGGGTGAATGGAATGTGATGGAAATAACACTGGAAGGGCCACGCACGGTTGTAAATATAAATGGTAAAGAAGTAACGGATTTTACTGAAGGAGATGAAGTTCCGCAGGAAAAAAGATGGTTTGAACCCGACCGTGGCCCAAGGCCGGATGCCGGTTATATCGGCCTCCAGAACCACGACGATTTTTCTGTGGTATTGTTCAGGGAAATTTCTGTTAAGCGACTAAAATAATTTGGTCTATGTTAAAGAGCATGGATAATTGAATTTTAGTTTACCAACTATGAATTAAAATACTAGAATGATTCAAATTGAACGAGAAAGGACATTAATGGCTTTAAAGTGTAATTTGTTCTGATACGAAAAATTCGTTGATAGTTATCGGGATCAGCTTTCTTTTCGGTATTCGATTTTTGACAAGTGTATAAAATGGAATGCAAGAATGCTGTTGAACTGATAATTAACGTGTACTTTGGTTTAACCACTAACGGAATCTTTTGCTTCCATCGATCTTTTCCTCAAAACCATCTGCGTAGAAAGTCCTTTTCAAATAATACTTTTCCGACATGCCAGTGAACGCCCGGATTGAACATTTTTACTTTTGGTAGCGGTTCAGCATAAAAATTTCCTCTTGCGAAACCTGCTTTTCCCTCTCCTATTTCAATAAAACACTCACCATTACCCTTGAAAGTTTTCAATTTCCCTTTGCCGTTCACAGCTACCGCAATGTTATTGGCAACAACTTCCGCCTGGTAGTGAGCAAATACTCCAGCTTTAGGTAAGGGTTTTCCGACTGCCAGTAAAATACCGGTAATATCACCAATGGCATAAACGCCGGAATATTCGGTTTCCATCGTTGCTCTGTCAACCTTTACCCACCCACTTTCACTAACAAGACCTGTTTCCCTGATCACTTTCGGGCATACATGTTTCGGCACATAAGCCAACAGATCAAAACCAGCTTTTTTCCCATCAGAAAACTCTAAAGTACTACCGTTTACTTTTTGAAATTGGTGTTCAGGGAAATATGTGATTCCCTTGCTCTCTACCAATTGTCGCACCGCAGCAGAAAGTTCTTTGCCAGCCACACCCATTGGCCCGGGCTCAGGGGAATACAATTCCATAGTGACCTTATCCCGGATTTTTATTTTCCGGAAATGGTATGCAAGTAATAAAGCGGCCTCATAAGGGGCTGCAGGACATTTAAACGGCAAAGAAGAGACAAGCACTATAACATTCCCACCTTTGAAATTTTTAAGCGCATTTTGGAGTGTTAAAGCCCCCTCAAGGGTGTAGAAATTATGACCCTTTCCTTTAAATTCGGGTTCATCAGACAATTCAGCGCCTAGCGATAATACGATATAATCACCCTTGAATGTTTCCCCATCTACTACAACTGATTTGGTTTTTGGGTCAAACTTTACAATTTCACCGTTCACAAATTCAATTCCTTTTCGATTCAAACGGTTCAACTCACGTGATATCTTTTCCTGCTTTCGTAATCCTGTCATCAACCACAACAATGATGGTGCGAAAACGTGCTTTTGTTCTTTGTCAAACACAATGATTTTATTTTCCTTGCCTATTTTTTTCCGCAATTCATTGGCTGTCACCACACCACCAACTCCACCACCTAATATCAATATTGTTTTCATATTATATCCGTTTTATTAATGATTGTTTATTTTAATAATACTCTTTTCATTTCTTCAAACTTCTCCTTTGAAATTTCTCCTTTGGCATATCGTTTTTTCAGAATTTCGAGAGGTATCTCTTTCTTCTCATGACGATATTGATTTCCACTCTCCTCATCCCATAGGGGCCTGTAACCTCTTCGGCCAAATACCATAAAGACAACAAATAATATTACAATTAGCGTAATGAATGGGGAAATCCACATTTCACCTATTTTACCTTTTCTCATCATTCCCCGTCCTTTTTGCATCATGGGTTGTTTGGGGGTATCTGTATCTTTTAATGATTACAGATAGTCATAAACTGCATCTTTGTCTTCCTGATGCATGAAACCGAATAATTGCTTTGGCCCGGGATAATCACTTTAAAAAAAATAGCCAATAATGCCAGTATTCCTAAAATCATAGTTTTTACCATAGGCATATATTTAAAAAGATATGACCTTATCTGCTTCTATCGTTCGATGCCCAAACTCACTCATATTGCCTTTTTCAACCCCCTTTTGAAGGGGCAATTCACTCATACCCCTCGCATCCATGCAGGTACCACAAGCCTTTATTTTGTCACCTTTGGAAATAAAGGCTTTCACCATCCGCCCTATGTTATAATACCCATCCGGAGTTTTTTGATCGGCAAGCCCACATGTAACTGCATCAGTCAATAAAAAAATATTTACAATGAAATCTTGATCATCCTTTAATGACTGGTTTGCAAGACGTAGCGCGTTATAGGCCTTCTCAGTCCCGTAAGGTGCGTCATTAATGACTATAAGAATATTCATAGTAGTATTAAGGTAAACAGGATTTAAAGTATGTGTAAGAGGTCTTTTGTTTTTTCCAGCTTCTCGATTAACACCTCCCTCATTAGTTGACAAGCTTGAGACACTTTAGAAGTAGAAATCTTGTAATAGGTATTTAATCCTTCTTTTCTTTGTGTCAGGAGGCCCTTTTCAACCATTATTGACAAATGCTGAGATAAACTAGATTTTGACACCCCTGTTTTTATAGCAATTTCCTTAAAACCCAGTTCATCGTCGTTAAGCAGGTCAATAATTTCAATTCTTATACCATGAGCCAACGCCTTGCAAACTTCAGCATGGAGATGGTAAATTATTTTATCTGACATGATTGAGAAACATCTTGTTTAATTGTTTACAATTTTATAAACTAATGTTATAGTAAATAAATTTACTTGTGTTTTATTTAAGGATTTACTTAAATTCCAAAAATCCGAAGGTCAATAATTTTGAAAAGATAAAGGTAGCGATATGGGATAATCCCGATAGCAATCGGGACTCAAATCATGAGTGATTGCCCTGACGCCTGCCTGCCGGTTTACCCTGCCTGTCAGGAAGACAGGCTGCCGATAGCATTGCATG
>JADFHN010000162.1 GCA_022567155.1 Bacteroidota bacterium | reverse complement strand
TACAGTCTGTCAATAAACTTGCAATATAGAAAAATTGAATTCCATAAATCCCCTCTTGGGAGGGGTAGGGGTGGGTTTATTAATAAATTCATTCAATTTTTCTTTGAATAAACGACTTTTTGGACAGACTCTAACTTAGTACTAAATAATTATACGCTGGAATAATTATTAATATTTAAGTGGTTAGTTTTTTAAAGTTAAATAAATAGATGGTTGTAAAATAAATCAACCAGAAAAATGCCGAACTATGTGGCAGTTCAAGTACTACATGAAAATTTGTCCAGACAACAACACCAATCAATGAAAGCACTATAAAGTCTTTTTGCAAAGAAGTTTCCTGGTTTTTTCTGTTAAAGAAATAGACAAACATTTTCTTTAAAGGTATCAAAAGCAGGAACACAAAAACAAAGCCAATATGATAGCCAATGGTGATAAAGGAATTGTGCATTGGGGTAATATACTGCTCTTCGGGCCTGACTTCAAACCAGGGCGAGTTGATCACATTCCGCAAGGCATCCATTGCTTCCTGGGTAATATATTTCAGCCCGAAACCATGGCCGATAAATCCATAATAGTTCACTAAAATATCTTTCATGGCATACTTCCAGTATATAATCCTCCAGAGGGCATTATGGTCCTGAAAATGGGAAGGTACTAAGTAAAATAAGGCTACCGGAACTGCTATCGCGGCAATACCTAACATCCATTTTATGGAAGTTCTGGAATGAAGAAACAAATAACTGCCGAAAACCATCAGGGTGGCTAAAATAACGGAAGAAGGGTGACCTATGGTTAATGTCAGAAAAAAGATCAGCAGGAGCACAATCCACTTCCACCATTTGTGAATATACACCAGAAGGTAGGCTTCAAATACAAATAAAGCCATGATTCCCAGCAGTGTATAATAGTTGAATTGAGAGAAGAATCCTTCCAGGAAACCCGCTTTGAAAAGCAGGTTATAAATGTGATACCCAATCTGAAGAATAAAGGCAGCCATACCCATGAGAATAATGAATTTAATGTTGTATTCATTGGCTTTCGGGGAGATATAGCTGAAAAACAGGAGGTACATGCCACCCATATATACAAAAAGGGCGTATTGTCTGATAATGTAGTTAACAGGTCCTAGTGAAACAGCAAAAGAATAACCCACATAGATAACGCTCAATCCAAGGATGAGTAAAAAGGGCCCGATCCATATTTTATCCGGTCTTCTGAGAAAAAAGATTCCAGCCACCAAAGTAAGAAGGATGAAAAGGGAATCATATAAATAAAAAGGACCGGCAACATGAAACTTTGAAAATTCCTTACCGAAAATCAGAAGAAGCTCGATCAGGATAAACAGAAACATCTGGATATGCCCAAGCGGAGCAGGGGAGAACAGCTTTTTTAGCTTTGACATACTAATTAGAGTTTATCTATATAGTAATGTTGTTTTGAGAAATCAAAAAAATGAATACCAATAATTCCCCCGCCGCAGGCGGGGGTGTAGGGGTGGGTTAATATAAAACTATTCATTTTTTTGAATTTACAGACTTTAAAGACAGACTAATTAATCATGGATAATAAAACTTGAATCGAACAAAAGCTTCCGGTAGAAAAAGAATGTGGTTACCGCATATAATCCTAAACTAAGGGCCATTCCGGTTAATTGCTCGCCGAACCACAGCCGGATGATCACGGCAATTAAAATTATGGGCATAAGTTTAACCAGAAACCAGAGGCGTTCTTTAAAAAATGTCCATTTATTAATATGATATCCTAATCCGATCAGCAGGATAAATTCTCCGGCAATAAGCCCTGACGGAATTCCATAAACCGGGTAATCCGAATAGGATATTCCAACTGAAATGCCAATGGTTGTAACTAACGCTATGAGATAGGTATAAAGATTTACATTGTCTTTTTTTTGCATGAGTACCCGCATATCGGCAGAGGATTTAAACGAAGCCAGAAACATGGCTATGCCAAACAAAGGGAGTATCAGTTCAATATCTTTATACGCATCGTCATATAAAAAATCAAGCGTTACATGCGGATACATAAATGCCGGGATCAACATTCCTCCGCCAATCAGGATACCCGCCTTATCAATCCGCAGATTGGTACCCGGATTTTTAAGTTCCCTGAAAAAGGCCTGTACAATAATCCGTAGCACGCCTTTGAATACTTCAAAATACTTGAGAATGCCGAAAACAAGACCGATCACCGCAAGGGAATAAAAACCTTTTGTAACGACAAGAATTCCGGTAACAAGAATTGCATATGACAACTGGAACATACCCACACGGGCATACTTAAAATATATCTTGTGGAATTTTCGCGAAGGTGGAAATAAATAGGAAACCTGGTTGATTTTGGAGGCCCACAGCCCGGAATTCAGAATGCCGATCCCGGCAAACAACACATACAGGTAAATGGCCCGGGGGCCGATAAAATAACTGCCTGTCAGCACCGCCAGATTCGGCAGGGCTACACGGATAAATGATAACCGGGCTGCTGCAATGGGTTTCCCATGGCCATAAAGGGAGTAATCGCCGTTAAGCGCAATGAGTGGCGCAATCAGGTAAATCCATATGGTTACATCCCAGCTAAAAAGAAAATTTAACGATCCGACTACAACAATAATGATACCCAGCGACAAACGGGCCGATTGTGCCAGCGTGTAATTACTCCACCAGCTTAGCTGTGTGGCTACGTTGCGATTTACCGAAAGCTGAATACCAAAGGAGATAATGGTTGCTACAATGAGAATTGATGAATCAATCAGCCCGATGTAACCGGACGTTTCTTCTCCCAGGTTACGAACAACGTAACTTATTGTAAATAATGAAAGAACCTGTGCCAGACCGGTGTAAAGCGCTATCCAGAAAACCCGTTTAATCATCAGCTAAATCCACAATGCGCAATAATAGAAATAATCAACTTATTCTGTATTCAGAAATGTTAAAATTTATGGTGCTATGTTGATTAGTGTGGGTAAGATATATGTTTTGGGTACACCCTGTCGGAATGCGTACCCTTGCATTTTGCATAAGGTAAGCTTAATATTACGGTGCGCTGCACCTTGGTATATATTTTGATTTGCTTTCTATAAATATTTCGGGTACGCTGTACCCTTCTATATTGTATTATATCATGCCATTCTTAGTTTTAATTTGAGGTGCGGAGCACCGATCATCTTTGTAGCTATTTTATG
>JADFHN010000029.1 GCA_022567155.1 Bacteroidota bacterium | reverse complement strand
CGGGGTTTCCGGATATAATAATGAATACTTCAAGAGATATACGGTACCTGAGAACCTTCAAAATTTACTCGTAACTGAAAGCATGCTAAAGCCAATATACCTTACAATGAATTACCATAAAATTCGCCGCCAACCTCAGGAACATACATCAACAACAATTCCTTTTGATACGTCTTTGTTAAATGCCGGGTCACCTCAATACATCGCAACACTATTATTTTACCTGGAGTCTGAAATTATAAGTCCACTTTGGGAAAGGTCTGGGCCTTCTAACAATGATTCTATTCGTTATAAATTTCCAGAATTACTTTATAACACCATTCAAACGTCCGGCATGCCGGGGTCAATCAGGGAGTTTCTAATTGCCAATAAACTTTATTATTATTTCAGCACTGGCAATTCAAGTATTCTAATTGAAAGAGTTTATTCTCAATGGAGAAGTTTCTTTCCGAATTCGGAATATCTGAGCGATTTGGAGAACAAATACAGCCAAATTCTTACACTTGCACCTGGAACAACAGCACCTGAGATTAAGGGGATTACTTCAAGTGGAGACAACTTTACCCTAAGTAGCCTTAAAGGTCATGTTATATACATAGATGTTTGGGCCACGTGGTGCAGACCTTGTGTTGAGCAATTTCCAGCTTCAAAAAGACTACAAAATGAATTTGGAGAAAATGACAAAGTAAAGTTTCTTTTTATATCGATTGACAAAGACCTTAAGAAATGGAGACAAGCTTTAGTAAAAATGAAGTTAGGAGGAATTCATATTAATGTAAATGGAATTAAGATTCGGGAAGATTATTTGATGCCTGGAATCCCAATTTATATTCTAATAGATCAGTCAGGAAGAATTGTTACGGCAAAAGCCCCTAAGCCATCCTCCGGACAAGTGAAAAACGAAATTCGCAAATTAATTAAGCAAGGCAACTGACTGGTTGCAGTTTCCGCCTATAGGCGGGGCAGACGGATAATGACGGTACTCCTCACTCGTCATTACCCGAATCGCGATAGCGATGTCGGGCCTTGTCCACCGTAACGAAGTGAAGGTGGGTAATCCCCTTGTTTGAGGTAGTAAAGTAATTATTCATTACAGTGTATAATTCATGAGATTACCCGGATAAACCCCCGCGGCGGGGCAGATGGGTAATGACGTTGTATTCCATTCATCATTACACATTTACTATCATATTATGGTATGAGTAAACTGTTCATTTTTTATAAGTTGAATATATTTGTTGGGGCCTCAGAGCGAAGCGCCTGCCCGAACGGCGTAAGCCGGGCGGAAAAAGTCTCATAGTAAAAAAGGGAACTATTCAAGAGATTCTTCACCCCGAAAGCTTTAGGGGTTCAGAATGACGGTAACCATTCATGAGGTGCTTCCCACCTTCATTTCATTACGGCGGGAAGGTATGATGGAGCGGCCATCATACCCCCGACCCCCGCCTTCATTACATTTCGGACGGGCAGGCCTGAAGGGGCGACCCTACACTCCTCAGGACCACTTTTTGTAGGGGAGGCTTCCCCTTTAGGGGACCGAGGGGGTGCGGCGGGCATTTCCTTCGCTCCCTCTGAAAAGGGTTTAGCCGGAGATATAGGTATATTGCCAAAGTCAGAATCCTGATTACAGTTCTTTTACCCAGGTCACATGTTTCACTAATCCCTGTATAATCAAAAACTGTACTGAGATGTAGGTAGCCATAATAAACAGGTCTGCTTCGGGTAGAGGACTCCAGAACTTATTCAAGGCTAAAAGTGAATCGGAAAGAACAAATAAGGCAGATCCGGCAGCAATAAAATAAAAGCTTCCGGGAAAAGTTTTACCCCTTCGGGAAAAGGCGCTCCATAACATTACCGAGATTACCACAGCGTAAAGAATAACAGGGATTTTCATTTCACCGAGATTGTCGTAAACGACTGCAATAAGAAAAATAGCGTAACCTGAAATAATCAATGCCTGGATAATGCTGTATTTACTCCCATAAATTTTACCGGATGCAACTGCTACTTTTTTATAATCCAGGATATAGAATGCATGCGCCAGCCAAAAGGCGCCCAGTCCGGACATGAAGAAAACAGGCTTTGCTTCCTGAAACATGAGTAAAATGTCGCCCATCCATGAAAAAATCAGGGCAGCTAGTGTAAACATTGCAATACTTCGTTTTTGAAAAATACCATTCGTCACGGCCATAACCACTAATAAGGGTATAACATCGGTTTGAAGATAACATTCATGGTATTGTTTCCCGAAACCTGGGCATACAGAACCAAAATGGCGACAATAATAAACCCGGCTGTTTGAAAGTTACGTGTTTTCATTTTTCAGATACTTTTTTGGCTTATAATAAAACTGAATATAGAGAAAGGCCATAAATGAGGTGACCGATCCCAGTAGAAATGATACCGGAAGGTTCGCTACATTATTGCTGTAAACCCACCCGGAAATGAGCGCTCCGAAACCGATACCGATCTCCAGGGCAATGAACATGGTGGACATGGCCCGCCCTCTGAAATCAGGATCACTCAGGTCAACGGTCCAGGCAAAAATGGTTGGGGTATTCATACCGAATGCAATTCCAGTAAAAACGGCGGCCAGCAGAAATGTTTCTTTTGAACCTGCAAAAGCTACAGCTACCAATGAAATAGCTAGCGATATGGTGGAGATTTTAAGCACAGCGACTCTTCCGAATTTATCGGAGGCCTTACCTGCAAAAAATCGGATCAGCACGGAAGAAAGCGTTAATGCAGTAAAAAATGTGCCCTTATTTTCAAATCCAAGATGTACGCTTAAATCAGGGATCAGTGTGAGAATAATGCCAAAAGGAAAGGCGGTAAGCATCATCAGCGCTGAGGGCGCAAACACTCTGGGTTCCAGCACTTCAGCCGGATGAATACGCAGCAGCCTAAAACTGAATTTCACTCTTTTTTTCAGCGTTTCTTTCATTCCGGCAAGTACTATAACCGATAATAATGCACAAAATGAAGATGTATAGAACATGGTTTCCATCGAAAAACGCATGGCTATTTCACTTCCTATGGCCGGTCCTGACGCCATTCCCAGGCTTCCGGCTATTCCCAGGACCCCCATTGCTTCTCCACGCCGTTCATTCGGAACTACATCGGCGACGTATGCGGCTGTGCCGGTGGGCTTGAAGCCGGTTGAAAAACCATGCACAAGCCGGAGTAACATGAATGCAGATACACTGCCCAGCACCGGGTATAAAAACCCAACCAGAAAACATACCACGGCTCCGAATATCATAACCGGTATTCTACCAATCGTATCGGCCAGCTTGCCGCTGAACGGGCGCGATAACCCTGCTGTAATCGTAAAAACGGATATGATCAGTCCCTTATATTCGCCTCCTCCTAAGTTTTCAAGATAATCCGGCAATTCAGGGATAATCATGTTGAAACTGGCGAAAAACAAGAACGAACTCAGGCAAAGAAGCAGAAATTGAAGACTAAATAGTGTACGGGAATTTGTTGAGTCCAACAGGTTGCCTATTTTTGAAGCCTCAAAGATGTGGATTTTTACAATAACAACGAGGAACGTATATGTTTACGATAAATATTAAAAAACATGGGTGGATTTTGATGCTGCTGTTTTTAGCGCTGATCACCCCGCAAGCGGAAGCCCAGTTTTACCAGAATGCTGCCGGGTTGAGACTGGGTAATGCATCAGGGTTGACGGGAAAAACCCTGGTCAGCAAACGTTTTGCGTTAGAGGGGATCATTTCTACGAGATGGAGAGGGATTAATATTACAGCGTTGGGGGAAATCACCCAGTCGCTGGTTGATTACCGGGGACTGTCGTGGTATTACGGTGCAGGAGCACACGTTGGCTTCTGGGATTACCCGGTTTCCGAGAAAACCACAAAATTCTTTACAGGCGTGGATGGCATCGTGGGGATGGAATATACTTTTGAAGAAATACCTCTTAACCTGGCTCTGGATTGGAAGCCATTTCTGAATATCATAACTACCACAAATTTTGTGTGGGATGAATTTGCCCTTTCTGTAAGATACGTGATCCATTATTAATTCTGGTACTACCATAAATATGATGGATAATGGAAAACCGAAGACGGAAGTTGAAACAAGATAAAGTTTGCAGTTGGCACAATGCGTATTGAGACCGATTATGGGCTTTAAATTTATATGCAATTTTCGAAATTCGATCCCGATAGCCATCGGGAGGAGACAGGAGATGAAAGATGGGAGTTGTTATAAAAAGGAAATATTAACATAAGAAACATGAAGGTAGCTTTTCAGGAAAAATTAAATGGATGCAATATAAATACGACAGACTTCGGACTTCTGACTTGCCACGGCGGGCAGGCTTCTCCCGAAGGTCCGAGGGACTCCTATGGAGGATGCCTGCGGAAAACAATCCTATATATTAAAAAAATGGAGGTAACATTGAAAAAAAGAAACCTTTCACTTAGAATTGCATATACTATATCATGAGAAAATGGACAATACTATTACTGATTTCATTTATCTCCTTTGGTATATACGCGCAGGAAACTATGAAAAATAAGGACACAGCAACTTTTGGTTCAGGATGTTTCTGGTGTACAGAAGCCATTTTTGAGCGGCTCGAAGGTGTGGAATCAGCAATTTCAGGATACTCCGGCGGGTATGTTAAAAAGCCGGTGTATAATGAAGTGGTTACAGGCAGGACAGGCCATGCGGAAGTGGTGCAGATTGTTTTTGATACGGCAGTTATAAGTTTCAGCGAATTGCTTGAAGTTTTCTGGAAAACACATGATCCGACTACACTTAACAGGCAGGGTGGGGATGTTGGCACGCAGTACCGGTCTGCCATATTTTATCATAATGAAAAGCAAAAGGAACTGGCAGAACATTACAAAGATAAACTCAACCGATCAGGGGCATTCCATGATCCGATTGTCACGGAAATAACTCCCTTCAAGGCTTTCTATCGCGCGGAAAACTATCATCAGGAGTACTACGACCTGAACAGATCACAACCTTACTGTCAGTATGTGATTGCTCCTAAAATTGAAAAGCTTAAAGCCGTTTTCGGTGATAAGCTAAAAAAGAGGATATCCAACTGATTATATCTGTAAATATCCATATATATCCATATATATCTATATATATCCATAAATATCTAAATAAACATCTTTTTCTGTTCATTTTTCTGGGTATAAACGATTTTAAAACAAATCTGGCGCGGAAGTTTTCAACCACGTTAGCATGTGTAACATACGAAGGAGGTTACCTGCCATGGCATTAACAATAGCAATAGCGGGCAGGAATAATCTGTAACTTACTACTCGGCTAATATTACATTACAGTTTCGTCAGTCGCTATGCTCCCTCTGAAAAGGGAATATTAAAAGTTATTAAGGCCGGAACGGTGGGGGAGTGAATATATCATATCACTCCAACCCGATCGGCCCGTCCACTAACTTATGTGAAAAAGCCATTGTTTTTTCCGCAAAAAGTACTTTCGTACGGGACCAGACTGATTTAAACAAGTCGGAATTGCGATAATTGTTGATAGCCTCTTCGCTATCCCAATATGAATAGGTTGAGAATATGTGATTGGCGTTATAATCCCGGTGTAGCTCAAGGTGATTGCATCCGGGAAATGCACGGATCTTATGTTTCGATTCTTCAAAGATCTTAAGAAAATCGTCCACTTTGTCCTCATAAAAAGTCATTCTTACAATACGTATCAGCATACTACCAATGGTTATATTTTTATTCACAACCTGGACCTATGCCTGGCCCTGGTTTATTTTTAATTCACTTAATTCATGAAGCTTAGTTTATACAAATCTTTTATTCTTCGAAATGGATAATTACCGGGCTGTCGAACCCCAGGCCGAGCAGGTGGCCTGCATGACCGTTGTTGATTCCGATTTCCAGTAAGCCAGAGGAATTAAACAGCAAAAAAGTATCCCCGCTGTCCACTCCGTTATAAGAGCCTTGTATATAACTGGTGTATTCCCTTCCGAATGTAACCGTATAGGATTTATTCTTGCTCAGAATTGCAAAATCTTCCAACCGGATGTTGGTAATAAGGTTTCCGTAGTTGTCAATATGAATTACATGACCTGAAATCTGCTTTTTAGTAGCACGGGCGATGCGGCCAAGCATTCTTTTATATGTTTTAACCTGCTTGCCAAGATCAGAAAGCGACGTGCCACTGGCAAGTTTTGCGGCGGCGGGAGCCAGAATATCTTTTGCCGGAAAGGAAGTTTGCTGCGGTTTCACCGAATTTATGTCAACAACCTGTGAAGCTTCGTTTTCGCTAATAAGTCCCCAAAGTCCGTTGTCATTACCGAGGAAAAAATGTTCTTCCAATTTTAGTGCAAGAAAGGTATCATCGGGCCCGTTAGAAGAGTTAACAGCTACCAGATGCACCGAGCCTTCCGGAAAGTTCCTGAAAACTGCCTGCAAGGTAAATGAAGCCTGGGCCAGGTTGCAGGAGGCTATTTCATGACTGATATCAACAATCTGAAGACCTGAATTGATACGGAGAATGCTGGCTTTTACGGCTGCTACGTAGTGGTCTTTAAGCCCGAAGTCAGATAAAAATGTTATCAGCGCCATGTGCCCTTTAAAAAAAATACGTATTTTTACAAAAGCAAAAATAATTAAAATTTGCTCTATAAAACGATAAATTACATTCTGATGCCACGAATAATATATTGCAAATCTTCTGCCTTTCAATCAGGAGTATTTTTGTTATTAGTTAATCATATCACTTAAAGCATATTTAATTTGGTTGAAAAAACAATTCAGATAGAAAATATTTCTCTTACCGAATTTCTCGGTGTTCAGAATAAGAATATAAAAGTGATAGCTACGGCCTTTCCTACCAGTAAAATAATTTCAAGAGGCAACGCCATACATATAAAAGGAAACCCCGCCGATGTAATTAAGATCAATCAGGTGATACTCAAACTCATTGACCATTTTAACGAATTTGGTATGTTGTCTGCCGATACGGTGAAGCATTATTTGAATGAGGGAGAACTCGCTCCCAGGATGCCTTCAAGTGAAGAAGTACTGATATATGGCACGCAGGGTAATCTGATCAAGGCAAAAACCATCAATCAGCAGAAGCTGGTTAATCTCTGTAAAGAAAATGATCTCGTATTTGCCCTCGGGCCTGCCGGCACAGGGAAAACATATATTTCTGTTGCGCTTGCCGTGAAGGCGCTGAAAAACAAAGAGGTAAAAAAAATCATTATTACGCGGCCTGCCGTGGAGGCAGGTGAGAATCTCGGTTTTCTGCCCGGTGATCTGAGGGAGAAAATCGATCCTTATCTGCGACCGGTGTACGATGCCCTGGATGATATGGTGCCTGCGGAAAAACTGAAATATTACGAGGAGAACCGGATCATCGAGATAGCCCCGTTGGCCTATATGCGTGGCCGGACGCTGAACAATGCATTCATTCTGCTGGATGAGGCACAGAATACTACTCCCATGCAGATCAAAATGTTTCTTACCCGCATGGGCCCCAACTCCAAAGTGGTCGTAAACGGCGATACCACGCAGATTGACCTCCCTAAAAATCAGAAATCAGGTTTGATCGAAGCCATCGAAATACTTCAGGACGTTAAGGATATCGGATTTATCCAGTTCAGAGGACATGATGTAATCCGACACAGGATTGTGAAGGATATCATTTCTGCCTACGATAAATATCAAGGCGAAAAGAGTTGAGAAGTGTAGCTACTATTGGTCACCTTTTAGTTAATTATAAAAAGTGCATAAATTCACATCCGTGAAACGTTCAGACAACGCATAATCTTATCTTAAAATGAAAAATATTAAATCACCGCTTATTATCCTGGTGCTGGTTTTTCTGTCATGGACACAATTATTTTCTCAACACAAGTATTACCCGCCAAAAGGAGATGAGTGGGAGTTCAGATCGCCCCAGGAACTTGGCGTTGATGCAAAAGAGCTGGCTATAGCGGTGGAATTTGCCAAAACGAACGAATATACCGGTGTGCGCGACTTGCGCATTGCGATATTGCAGGGATTTACGCATGAACCATATCATAAAATTTCCGGGCCTACCAAAAAAAGAGGCGGACCGGCGGGTATGATAATTAAAGACGGGTACATCATTGCCCGGTGGGGAGATATAAAACGGGTGGATATGACATTCAGTGTAACCAAAAGTTACCTGTCCACTGTGGCTGGGCTGGCGCTCGATGACGGGTTAATTGCCGATGTGAATGATCATGTTTATCAATATGTGTGGGACGGCACATTTGAAGGTGAGCACAATTCAAAAATCACCTGGCACCACCTGCTGAATCAGTCATCTGACTGGTCGGGCAGCCTGTTTGGCATGCCCGACTGGGGCGACAGACCGCCAATGGAAGGCGGTATCGATGACTGGAAATACCGCGAGCTTAAAGAACCGGGTACGAGTTTCAAATATAACGACGTCAGAGTAAATGTACTTGCATATTCGCTGCTTCAAGTCTGGCGAAAACCGTTGCCCATGGTGCTTAAAGAAAAAATTATGGACCCCATCGGGGCCTCTTCTACCTGGCGATGGTATGGATACGAATCTTCATGGGTAAACGTGGATGGGGTTAAAATGCAGTCGGTGAGCGGTGGTGGGCATTCCGGAGGTGGTGTTTTTGTAAGCACTATGGATCATGCCCGGTTCGGGCTGTTGTTTCTGCGAAAAGGCAACTGGAATGGAAAACAGTTGATCTCCGAAAAATGGGTGGAGATGGTACAACAACCTTCCGAAGCCAATGAAAGCTACGGATATATGTGGTGGCTCAACAGGGGCAGAAGGGAAATGGAAGGAGTGCCCAATACGATTTATTATGCGGCCGGTTTTGGAGGAAATTACATTGTAGTGGATATTAAACATGACCTGGTAATCGTAACCCGCTGGCTTGACTCACCAAAGTTGGGGGAAATGGTAAAACTGGTGATTGATAGTATGGAGTGAGTGACTTTACCTCTTCGGTTTTTTGTATTTGTTACAAACAATCTCTTCCGGTGGCTGACAAAAATCTATCTCCTGCCGTCCATGTGAAGTCAGGGGATGGGTCGATTTTGCTCAATACACCGTTGTATCTCTTTAAATACACTACTTATGTTGGTTTTAGGAGGAATACAAGGAGGAAAATAGGTAAGTAATCGCATCCCACTCCAGTCAGCCTGCATTCACCGTTCCAATGGCTTTTGCCGGTGGTAATCTGCCTGCTGTACTGCAAGTTTGTAGGACGAATGTTCGATTAGCCGAGACGCATTAAACATTCCTACGCCTATGAGCAGGCCACAAATCGAAAGAAGCCACCGGAGCTGTATATTAACCCTGATTATTCATGATGAAATCATGAATAATGACGATAAATAATTAGAATTAATTGATTACCAATCATTTATGTTAGGTTCAGACGCTTGCGGTCTGAATCATGATTGAAACATCAGGGATTAACCCTAACCATTGTAAAATTTAGGATGCTCATTTTTGAGTATTGCATTTTTTTATAAAATAATCTTTCCTAAACTCCATTTAGCTGATTATCCGTATTTTACAATTCCTCGGCTCATGACGATTCTGTCAGAGTCCGACATTTATCGTCGGACCTTTCGGGCGGAAAATTCATGTGAATTTTCTGGGTTAAACTAAGGTGATGATTACAAGATACCAGCCATGGCTTAGTCCGGTGTTATCAAAATATACATTCTGACAGATACCGGGGAATTTGTTTGAATATTTTTTAATTTGACAATTCAATACTAACTTCATCCATATGCTCCACTGGCTAAAGTATCCGTTTATACGCTTTACACCTGCCTATATTGCCGGCATATTAATAGCCGTACGGTTGCACCAGGACCTGTGGATTTCCGTGATACTTATTGGAGTAGTTGCTTTACTTTATATCGTACTCCTTACTGCAGGCAAAAAGCAATTTTTTAGTCTGAACCCGGTAGTTGGGTTTGTTGCCCTCAGCCTGATCTGCCTGTTCAGCATGGCCCGAACTTTTCTATTTCAGCAAAATCATTCAGAATTTCACTTTTCGAACTACCCAATGGAACGCTATACCGGCACCATTGATTCCTGGCCTGAACAAACTAAAAACTTTCAAAAGGTAGTTATTGAGGTTACTGAGACAGGTACCCCGAAAGAATGGAAACGGGCTTTTGGCAGGGTGTTGCTTTATGTTCCCGCCAGTGATACTTCCATCAGATATGGTACAAAGCTAATAATAACCACACCTCCCGCTTCGGTTGAACCGCCCGGGAATCCCAAAGAGTTTGATTACAGGATGTATCTGGCAAACAGGAATATTTTTCACAGGCAATTTCTCAGGCGTGAAGATTATCTGGTCATCGGACAAAGTGAACCAAACCGCATTATTGCACTTGCCAATCATATAAGGAATTTCGGGGTCACAGCCATAACCGAAAAGATAACCAACACGGACCACCAGAGCATAGCCAAAGCGCTGTTATTGGGAGTACGGGGAGATATGAGCGATGAATTAATGCAGGCTTATGCACATGCAGGAGTCATACACATTCTGGCTATTTCAGGATTACATCTGGGAATATTATACGGGTTTATGCTGCTGATTTTCAGAAAATACCGTAAAACAACGTGGTTTGTTTTGCTTACGGTCGTCATACTCTGGAGCTATGCCACAATTGCGGGTCTTTCGCCATCCGTAACACGTGCCGCACTGATGTTTTCGATCTTCAGCATCGGGCAATATTTCTACCGTACACCCAACATTTTCAATACCATTGCTTTTTCAGCTTTTGTGCTTCTAATCATCAATCCGATGCAGCTATTCAATGTGGGTTTTCAGTTGTCGTACCTTGCCGTAATAGGAATTGTTTGGTTGCATCCATCAATAAACAGCCTTTTTGCATCAAAATACAAGGTTTTTGAAAAAATATGGAGTCTTACTTCGGTAGGTATTGCAGCCCAGATCCTTACTTTTCCTTTGGTATTACACTATTTTCATAATTATCCACTACTGTTTTTTATATCAAACCTCATTGTTGTTCCGGCGGCAGGGATCATCCTTGTAGGAGGGCTGGCTTTTTTAATTTCCAGTTTTGTTGGAATCGGCTTACTATCAGGAATACTTGCAACCGGGCTGGGGTTTTTAATCGGTTTCATGAACAGGTCGGTACTATTTATTGAAAATATTCCTGGCTCGTATATAAAGGATATTCACCTGCCCCAACATCAGGTAGTTATGCTTTACCTGTTTATTACAGGCATCCTGGTTTTTCTATATGTAAAAAATTTTAAGTGGCTGTTCTTTGCAGTTACAGTATGGGTGATTTTTATTCTTTCTATTGTTTTTGATCAGGTCAGCAAAAGTAGCCGGCATTGGATCGTTGTGTATGATGTTCCCGGAGTAACCGTCATCGACATTATTGATGCGTTTCATCTGGCCTCTTATACCATTGCTGCCGATGCGGCTGATTATGAAAAAGTGCCCTATCACACGGGCAATTTCAGACTTGCGACGGCAGGCATGGGGTCAGTACAGTCGTTTCCGATAAAAAAAACACAGATTTCCGGCGCTAAAATATTCAGTTCAGGCCGGATCGTATTCCTGATCATAAGCAAATCGCCTGATCGCGGATTTGTTTCAGAACAGCCATTCGGGGTTGATTACATTATCATTTCGAACAATGCGGTGAAAGACTTCAGTTACCTTCAAAAACTGTTTACCTTTAAAAAGGTGATTTTCGATAGTTCCAATGATTACTATTATTTGCGGCAAGCTGTAAAAGAACTGGACCGGTCAGGACTCAAATATCATAATGTAAGAGAGAATGGCGCTTTTATCATTGATGCGGACAGAAATAATAAAGTCCCGTTTTTTTAATTGACAGCATCTCTGTGTAAATTCAATCGTTTTATTCTAACTATGTTATCCATATGAACTTTGTAGAAATAAACGCAAAAAACCGGATTGGTTACATTACACTGAATCGGCCTGAAAAACGTAATGCGCTAAGCGCGGGAATGGTTTCAGAACTGATAGAGGCGTTCAGCCGGATAGAAAGAGAAGAATCGGTGAAGGTTATTATTTTCCGAGCAAGCGGAAGTGTGTTTAGCGCCGGCGCCGACCTGGATTATTTACAACAGCTTCAGCAAAATACCTATGAAGAAAACCTCAGCGACTCCAATCTGTTTAAAGAATTACTTTTAAAAATATATTTATTTCCAAAGCCTGTGATTGCACAAATTCAGGGGCACGCCATTGCCGGTGGTTGCGGGCTGATTACGGTGTGTGATTTTGCTTTTTCCCTACCGGAAGCAAAATTTGGCTATACGGAAATACGTATTGGATTTATACCCGCTCTGGTGATGGTCTTTTTATTGCGAAAGATCGGGGAAGCAAGGGCCAGGCAATTATTGGTTAGCGGCAGGCTGATTACCGCTGATGATGCCTTATCCAATAACCTTATCAATAAAATTGTGGATGCGGACCATCTTGAGGAAAAAGTGGAATTGTTTGCCCGTGAACTGATTGAAAAAAACTCGGCGACCTCTATGGGCATCACCAAAAAAATGATTGCAGAAGTTCAGTCCATGCCGCTGAATGAAGCCCTTGATTATGCATCGGAAATGAATGCCAAGGCACGCGCCACCAAAGACTGCCAGAGGGGGATTGCGGCGTTTTTGAATAAAGAGAAAATTATGTGGTGATGTTATTTCTGTAAGATTTTTGATCCTTGGGTTAATCATAATCATACCCCTTACCACCGTCTGCTTCAAGTTCCACACCTAAACCTGTAACAACCCGGTTGACAAAATTGAAGTATGCAATTACCAGATTAGCATCCAGCAACGCCCTTTCTTTAATTCCCTGCTTCTTCAGTTTGGCAATGTGATCATTTTCTGAAATGGTTTCGGGGTGGGCTGTAAGGTCAAATGCATACCTGCAAAGCGCCAGGTCTTTGTCATCCAGGCCGGCATTGGAGAAGTCGTGTGCGAGACGATTAACCCGATCCGGGTCTTTCCAGAAATGATTCAACGCTTCGCCATGGTGCGCAACACAATAGGGACATTTATTGGCAGCCGAAACCACCACGGCCATCATTTCGCGTTGGTATCGGCGAACCGGTGATTTGCCGAACATAATGGTCAGATACAGATCCATATGGGTGACAATAGATTCAGGATTGAGACTCTGGATTTGGTGAATTTCAGCCAGTTTCCCACGGGTTTTAACCAGACTATCATAGATTTTCCTGAGGTTCCCTTCTGCCTGTTCGTGTGGTATTACCCGGATGTATGGCATAAGCGTTTTTTAGCCAAATATATGGGAATATACATATCAATTCATTAAATTAAATTGATTTTGTTTTATCAGGGTTACTATGGATCAGCCCATTGACATATTAAAGAAATACTGGAAACACAACCGGTTCAGGCCATTACAGGAAGATATTATCAACGCGGTCATCGGGGGCAGGGATGTACTGGCAATTTTACCGACCGGAGGTGGTAAATCAGTATGTTTTCAGGTACCTGCTATGATGAAAGAAGGTATTTGTATTGTGGTAACCCCGCTGATTGCCCTGATGAAAGACCAGGTTGAAAATCTTAAAAACATTGGAATACGCGCTGCCGCAGTGTATTCGGGCATGCATCTCAAAGAAGTCGATATTACGCTGGATAATTGTATATATGGTGAAATTAAATTTTTATATGTCTCACCGGAAAGAATCCAGTCCGAGATTTTTAAAGAGCGGGTTAAGCGAATGCATGTAAACCTGATCGCGGTAGATGAAGCACACTGTATATCACAGTGGGGACATGACTTCAGGCCTGCCTATTTCGAAATAAACACTTTACGGGACATGAAGCCGGAGGTGAAGGTGATTGCACTTACGGCAACGGCCACGAGGCAGGTGCAGGATGAAATCGTTGACAAACTACAACTTGAGGGGCCTGAAATTTTTACAGGTTCATTCGCCAGGGAAAACCTGTCTTATTCCGTACGCAAGGTTGAGGATAAAGAACGAAAACTGGTGGAAATACTCAATAAAATACCCGGTACCTCCATTGTTTACACCAAAACCCGGAAACAAAGCAAGGAAGTATCAGATATTCTTAAAGCAACCGGGATATCATCAGGGTATTATCATGCAGGTCTTACCTATTTCGATCGTATTAAGATGCAGGATGAATGGAAAAGCGGGAAGGTGCGGGTGATAGTGGCTACAAATGCGTTTGGTATGGGTATTGACAAACCGGATGTAAGGTCGGTCATTCATCTTGGACTCAACGATAATATAGAGTCCTACTACCAGGAGGCGGGCAGGGCAGGTCGTGATGGAAATAAATCGTATGCAATTATTCTTTACCAGTTGAACGATATAGCCCAAGCCCGCGAAAATTTTGCCAGGTCCTATCCTGATCTGAAGTTTATCCGTCATGTATATCAATGTCTGGCTAATTACTATAAGATGGCGGTGGGCAGCGAGCACAGTTCGGGTTTTGATTTTTTGCTGCACAAATTTGCGGCACAGTACAACCTGGAATTCCTGGATGTTTTTCATGTGTTAAAGAGACTTGAAGAAGAGAATCTGGTTCAGTTGTCGGAGGGGTTTTATGGCTCATCTGCGTTGTATATACAGCTTAAACACGATGAGTTATATAAATTTCAGGTGGCAAATGCACATCTTGACCCCTTGATCAAGGTGCTGTTACGGATGCACGGAGGGGAGTTGTTTACGCAGTTTACAAAGATTTCGGAGTATAAGCTGGCACAAGTACTCCGGCAGCCCGAAAATCAGATTAAAACTGATCTTATGCGGCTTCATAAGCTGGGAGTGGTTGCCTATGCACCTAAAAAAGAGCAACCTCAGCTTGTATTTCTTACACCACGGCTTGATGCCGGAAAACTTCCAATCGACAGAAAATCTTATGAGCGTCGTAAACGGACTGAAAAAGAGAAGCATGAATTTATGATCAGGTATGTTTTTGAGGAGAAGGTTTGCCGTACACATCTTATACAGGATTATTTCGGAGAAGAGATTGACAATACGTGTGGTATCTGTGATACCTGCATTGATAAAAAAAGGAAAAAAACAGATGACGGACAAAATAATGATCTGAAAGATACTATTTTAAAATATATCGAAGCCAAGCCGCTAAAGATTGAGCAAATCGTTGAAAAATTCAGAAAAGATGACCCATTGGAAATCATTCAGATTGCGAGGGCAATGATGGATGCAGGATTGATCGGTAACGATAATAAAGGATACTTAATAAAGCTTTAAATTGTGCTTAAAATATTTGATAACTATCTTATTTTTAGCTAATAATATTTTTTAATATGGCAAAGACGATATTAATTACGGGCGCTTCATCCGGAATAGGTAAAGCAATTGCAGTTCATTTTGCTGACAAGGGCTGGAATGTGGCTGCCACCATGCGACAACCCGAAAACGAAACTGGCCTAGCCGGCCGGTCAGGTGTGAAGTTATACAGGCTTGATGTAACGGATAATAATTCGATCAGGCAATCTATGGCAGATACAATTCAGGATTTTAACCGCATTGATGTGGTAGTAAATAATGCAGGATACGGAGCGGTTGGCATATTTGAAAAGGCAACAAAGGAGCAGATTCAAAGGCAATTTGATATCAATGTTTTTGGAGTGATGAATGTTACACGGTTTATTTTATCCCACTTTCGTAAACAGCGAAACGGGGTTATCATAAACATTACATCTATGGGGGGGCTAATCACTTTTCCTATTTACAGTATATATCATGCTACAAAGTGGGCGGTTGAGGGTTTTTCGGAATCGCTGCAATACGAGTTAAGGCCTTTTAACATCAAAGTGAAACTGGTAGAGCCCGGCGCCATAAAAACAGATTTTTACAGCCGGTCGCAGGAGTTGTTTGCCAATGATGCATTTCAGGATTACGATGCATATGAAAAGGTGACATTTAAGAATACGCAAAAGACGGGGGAAGCGGCTACCGGTCCTGAAACGGTAGCCAAAACCGTATATAAAGCTGCCAACGATCGTACTTTTAAGCTCAGATATCCTGTAGGAGGCCAGACTGCAGCTTTGCTTACCCTGAGGCGGTTTATTCCTAATAAATGGTTCAACAGCGTTGTGCGCAGCGAAGTTGAAAAAGGGTTTAAGGGTTAACGAATTCAGGACCAGAATTACGATTCCAGGGCGGTAACTCCGGGAAGTTTTTTTCCTTCCATATATTCGAGCAAGGCCCCGCCGGTTATAATTATGACAACCCCCTAAATCCCCCTTTATTAAGGGGGACTTTAAGTATGACAATGTGTGTAAAACTGAAAAACTCCTTAAATCTCTTCATGCCACGGTATACCAGGCAGGCTTTATTCAGGGGTTTTTGTATTAACTGATTAAGATTTCAAATAATAACAATTTCAGGAGCTGGTTTGCGACTCCAGTGCGGTAACTCCGGGAAGTTCTTTCCCTTCCATATATTCGAGCAAGGCCCCATCCGTATGACTGAAAATAAACTAATCCCCCTTATCAAAGGGAGAAAAAGGGGGATGTTGTCATTCAAGGAGTTGATTATTAAATTATTACACATACAGGATGAAAGTGATACCGAATCATCGACCCCGGCAATTTATTTATTGATTTCCCAGATTATGGATCCAATCAATTAAATGATTTATTATGGCACCGATATTCGATTTGACATCATAATCATCGTATCGAATGAGTTCAATCCTAATTTTTGATAGATATTTTTCTTTCACTTCATCCCGCAACATGGCTTTTTTATAGCCATGGGATTCACCATCAATTTCAATTGCTATTTTGAGTTTTGGACAATAAAAATCTACGATATAGTTGCCAATTGGTTTTTGACGGAGAAATTGATAGCCAAGAATTTGTTTCCCTTTGATTTCATTCCAAAATAAGACTTCGGATAAGGTGCTATTATTTCTAAGATATCTGGCAAGTTTTTTGAGTTTCGGGTTGTAATAGATTTTCATCGCTATTTCAAATTTAGCAAATCAACTTTTAGGGATCATTTATATAAGATTTTAGTTAAAAGTTTTAAAATTTATCTGACAACCCCCTTGGCATTGCCATCCCTATGGGAAAATCCCCACTGCCTGGCCGGCCTTTATTAAGGGGGACTTTAAGTATGACAATGTAAATCTGAAAAACCCCCTAAATTTCTTCATAC
Source organism: Bacteroidota bacterium (assembly GCA_022567155.1). Classification (GTDB taxonomy): domain Bacteria; phylum Bacteroidota; class Bacteroidia; order Cytophagales; family Cyclobacteriaceae; genus SZUA-230. The sequence continues at coordinate 26,481 of JADFHN010000029.1, read as the reverse complement.
CACGGCATACAGGCAGGCTTTATTCAGGGTTTTTTGTATTAACTGATTAAGATTTCAAATAATAATAATTCAGGAGCAGATTTATTACTCAAGGGCGGTAACTCCGGGTAGTTCTTTCCCTTCCATATATTCGAGCAAGGCCCCGCCGCCGGTGGAAACGTACGATACTTTATTGCCATATCCGAGATTGTTAACTGCGGCTGCTGAGTCGCCCCCGCCGATCAATGAAAATCCACCTTTTTCGGTGGCCTCAACAACTGCCTTCGCGATAGCTGATGTTCCATTGGCAAAGTTCGGCATTTCAAAAACTCCCATAGGGCCGTTCCACAAAATGGTGCCCGACTCACGTATAATGTTTGAAAACACCTCACGTGCCTCCGGTCCGATATCCAGCCCCATCCAGCCATCGGGGATGGAGAAGTTTTTGGCAATCTGTGTATTGGCATTGTTATTGAAATCATCGGCAATCACTGAATCGATGGGAAGCTCAAGATTTACACCTTTCTCCTTTGCCTTTTTGATCAGCATACCGGCAAGTTCAAGTTTATCTTCCTCCACAAGTGATTTTCCGACGTTACCTCCCAGGGCTTTAAAAAAAGTGTAGCTCATGCCACCGCCAATAAGCAGGTTATCTATCTTGTCGAGCATTTTTTCGATAATGAGGATTTTGTCGGAGATTTTAACACCTCCCATAATGGCGGTGAAAGGCCTTTTGGGCCTTTCCAGCACCTTTTTGACGTTCGCCAGTTCGGCTTCCATTACGTATCCGGCCATTTTATCGTCAAAAAACTGTGCTATGACCGAGGTGCTGGCATGAGCGCGGTGGGCGGTGCCGAAAGCATCATTTACATATACATCCCCAAGTTTTGCCAGCTTTTGTGCAAAACCGGCATCCCCTTTTTTCTCCTCTGCATGAAACCGGAGATTTTCAAGCAATAAAATTTCTCCCGGTTTGAGAGCTTCAGAAAGCTTAATGGATTCCTCACCGATGCAGTCGGATGCGAATTTCACCATAGTACCAAACCTGTCCGACAGTTCATTTACAAGATGCTTTAATGAAAACTTTTCTTCAGGTCCGCTTTTGGGCCTGCCCAGGTGCGACATCAGGATTGCAGATCCGCCATCGTTTAGTATTTTCCGGATGGTTGGCTCCACGGCTTTTATACGTGTAAGGTCCGTAATCTCGTATTTGTCATTGAGGGGTACATTGAAATCTACACGGACCAATGCTTTTTTGTTTTTGAAATTGAAAGAATCTACTGTTTTCATTAATCTTATGGTTCAGAATTTATTTTCTACATCCGTTTTCCTGCAGCTCGTTTCAACCGGTCGTTTATGGCCAGCCCAAGTCCTTCTTCAGGCACTTTTTCTGCAAGTATAACCTCCACATCCATGGTATCCATTTTCCTGAGAACTGAAAACAGGTTTTTTGCAGCTTCTCTTAAATCGCCCGTCACGGATAGATACATTTCTTTTCCGGAAGTTTTTTTGTCGGCCTGTGGCTTAAAACGGATAATTCCCGTTTTATCCGCATCATGTTTTTTTAAAAGCTCATCCACGTTTCCCAGGATTATTCTTTTTCCAGGTGCATAATGGCTTTCCAGCATGCCTGGCGCTATGGGATTGGAGGCGCTGTGCGGTCTGAGAACAATTTTGCCCGTAATTGATTCAATACTTTCTGGTTCCAGTCCGCCCAGCCTGTAAACAACCGTTGTGTCGTTGTCAAACCCGACGATAGTGGATTCGATTCCTATGTGGCACTCGCCGCCGTCAAGAATATAATCGATATGGTCTCCGAGTTGCTGGTTTACATGTTGGGCAGTGGTGGGGCTTACGTATCCAAATGGGTTGGCGCTCGGAGCCACCAATGGAAAATCCAGCGATTTCAGAAGGGTACGTGTGAGTGGATGATCCGGAACACGAATGGCTACTTTTTGCATACCTGCTGTGACCAGATCAGAAATGTTATCCTGTTTATTCATTAGCATGGTCAGCGGCCCGGGCCAGAACTTTTCTGCCAATGAACGGGCCAATTTGGGAATTTCTTTTACAATATGCTCAGTTTCGGCTAGTCCGGAGCAGTGCACGATTAAAGGATCGAACCAGGGTCTGTTTTTAACTTCAAATATCCGGGCGACCGCATCGGGGTTAAAGGCATTGGCAGCCAATCCGTACACCGTTTCGGTAGGGATGGCAACCAATCCTCCGGATTCCAGAATTTGTATGGCTTTACTGATATTTTTCCCCGTTTTTGCCATTACAGGCAAAGGTATGAAAGGATTATCACTGTTTGTAGTCGGAGGCCTTTCTATTAATTGCCTCCAGGCATAAATAACGATGGAATTAAACGTGTATGAAGCAATCTTGTGTAGATAACCGAATGTAGCCGCAAATTGCATTTATGGCCATAATCAACACTGCTGTCATCTCGATCCCGATAGCCCCGATAGCTATCGGGGGGAGAGAGATCTTTAACAGCAGGAAAGTAAATTCATTTGACCTTCACAACTGTAAAGATTTCTCTCCCGCTAAAAGCGGGATCGAAATGACAAGTGAGTATATGGACTAAAGTTCATTTGTGAATGGTCAACCTCAACCGGCCTATGCACCAACAACTGTCATCATCATTCAATAACGATATTCACTTTATTTATTTTGCCCTTTACGAGCGTATCCGTTTGTACCCCGCCTCCTATATTGTTCATATCGTCTTTAACCACATATACAAAATATACCGTAGGCTCTAGTTTTTTAAATGTAACCTTTCCTTTTTTATCCGTGTACTGGGTATCTGTAACCGGGTTGGTTTCATTTCTGTAGTCTTTATCAGTTGGGTAAAGGGTTACGCTTGCCTCCTCAACCACATTGCCAAGATAATCAACCACGGTAATTTTCAGGGAGGTATTTAAAACCCGGTTGTAATCAGTAAATCCGTAAAGACTGATGACAAAAATAAATAAGAGTACTGGAATTAGCTTTTTCATAAGATGAAGATATTTAATTTAACATTATGATAAATTTTTAATACAAAAATGCAGTGTCTGTATGTATCGTGCAAGCTAATACAATCAGTAGATTATTATCATTTTTACCGTACCAGCGTAATTCCGCCGTATTGCCTTAGTGTTTCACCCTTACCGCCAAATTCTTTGGTGTACTTAACCACCCAGGTATAAGAGCCCGCCGGCGACAATACACCGTTTAGTGTTCCGTTCCAGATGAAATCTTTCTCACTGGAATGAAAGATTAACTCGCCCCAACGATTGTAAACAAAAATCTCAAATTCACTCACAAATTCTGTAAACAGGTGAAAGGTCTGATTGGTCTCAATACTGCTTCCTGGCCGGAATGCATTAGGCGCAATGATTTTGGCTTCACAGTCCTCGATCACATCAAAAGCATTGCTGGTAACACACTGAAAGCCATTGATCAGGTCGGCCTGAAACTGACCCGGCTGGTCTGTGGTAAATGTGGGCGAAGTATCAATAACCAGTCCTGTTTTACGGTTTATCCATGTATATGAAAGGTAGGTGGCTCCCGGGTCAACGGTAAGTGTGCCTACCTCCTGAAAGCATACCGAGTAAAGCGGAAGAATCTGGCTGGGAGTGGGGTCATTGATGATGATCTCCAGTTCGTCGGATTGCGTGCAACCTTTGTCATCAGAAGCCTCAACCCGGTATAACCCCGGAAGATTTTCGCGAACGATCTGGTTTAAAGATTCACCCTGCTCCGCTCCGTCAATAAACCACTTGTAGGTAAGGTCGGTCCTGAAAGTAGCCGCTGTGACCGTGAATTCAGCATCTGTACAGGCAGGTGTGGAATTAAGCTGAACCGTAAATGGTATGGGCACTTCCACCGTTTGAAACTCCGATGTAACATTACAGGTAAGATTAGCGGAATGACTTACCACCACCCTGTAATCTGTGCCATTGCTGTATATATCTACAGATTGTTGTGTAGATATGGAGGTGGGCTGCCCACCGCCGAACCACTGGTAAATATACTGTGCACCCGGATAACTGTCGGGGATAGCTGTTAATCTTACAAATCCTGAGCAATCCTCGAATATGTCTACTTCAACAGTTGGCTCTGGCGTCAGAACCACCTGGGTATTACGTATGGAGTCGCATGAAACAAGGGGATCATTGGAAGCCCGGATGAATATATCCGTAATACCCAGCGTTGTGAAAGGTACGGTGACGGCATCCTGGTAGCTGCCGGCGTTTCCATCGGGCGACCACTCGATGACTGCTCCCGGAGTGGTTGTTGTAAAAAAGTTTGATAAAAATACTTGTGTATCGCACGCCGTAACAACGGCAGGTCCGTCCAGATCGGTTACCGGAAGTCTGTCCACAAATATATCTGTGGCAAATGCAGTACAACCGGCCGTGTTGATATCCAGGGAATAAGTACCCGTAGGGATATTATTAAGCGTGAAATTGGTGCTGTCATCTGCTGCCGGTAAGTTCACATTATCATGATTCAGAACCGGCGTGTTCGTAGTCTGATCAAATAGTGTGTATGTCAGCGGAAAAACGTCGATATCCAGAACGAACGTAATGGTTCCTGACGGGAATGAAGGATCACATCCGTCGTCGGACGTGGGCGTGCTGTCAATGTTGAATGTTGCGGGTTCATTAATGGCAATCCCGTTCTGCGAAGCGGTACATCCTGTAACGCTGCTGGTAATGGTCACGGAATAAACGCCGCTTGCCAGCCCGGTGAGTGTAACCGGCCCTGTGCCGGCGGGAATCAGGTTTGTAACAAGAATGGAGCTACTTGTAACGATATAAGTTATATCATCCGTCTGACTCCCTCCGATATCCATTTCACCATCAGATACTCCGCAAATTGTTGCATCTCTGGTAGTTACATTCACCACCGGCAATGCATTTATGGTTATCTCCACCGTATCCCGGACGATACAAACCGGACTAACCGGATCAACAACGCCAACGGTTATGGTATTGATCTGGCCGGGTACCAGAGCCGGATTATTAGGAGGGCCAAGCTGGTCGAGTGGTAAAAACCGGGAAGTTTCAAAGCCTGTGATCGGAAATACCGTGCCGCCAACGATAAGTTCCCAGATATAGTCATCGGCGTTGGCCTGTGAGTCGAGCGTCAGCGATGTGCCATCGCAAATGGTCCGGTCAGTGCCGAGATTTACGGTAAACGGAGGACCTACAAATACTTCAAAATCGTTTGTACATCCTGCCAACGGATCGGTAATGACCAGACTATACGTACCGATCATGTTTACGGTGATATCCTGTGTGGTTTCTCCGGTGCTCCACAGGTAATCATATTCTGTATGCTGATCGTTGTTGTAAGGTGTGAGTGTAATCGACTGGTCACAAATAGGAACGGCGGTAAATCCGAACGGATCAATGGGTATTGGAAATACGGTCATGGAATCAGTGAGTATGGCAATCGGGTCCAGGCAGCGGTTAAATATACGGACACTGAATATGTACGTATCCGGAATATCAAGCGTAATGGTATCGCCCTGGTTCGTTGAAGTGCCTACCAGGCCTCCTGAAGAATCGAAGATACTCCATGCAAATTCATCGATAATGGATGTGGCGGTGGCGCTGAAATTTATCAGATCTCCTGCGCAAGCAGTAGCGGGTATGAAAATTTCAGACAAGGGCAGCTGGGTAGAAAGGTTTTGAACAAAGTTTGGAAGACCCAGGGCGCTCGATGTTCCACCTGCCAGCGGTTGCCCGCTTGTCAGGTCGGCAAACGCATTGGTAGTACCATCCTGCTGGCCGTCAGGATTGTTTATAGTCCCCAGAAAAGGCTGGCCGTTTATGGCTACGTACATTGTGCTGTTCGGGCTGATCTGGATGGCTCCCAACGCTTCGGTAGTCGTACCACCCGGAATAATGGCCCTTGAGTTTTTGATATAATCCGGATCGGTAACGTTTCCCGCAAGGGTTGTGGAGTCAACGTGCCACTGATAAATCTTAGATTGCGCTCCCGATTCAAAATTTGACAGTGTGGCATACAGCCAGTTTGAATTTGGCGAAAATTCAACACCGTACACTTTGCCCGAGGCATCGTTCAGGTCTAATTGCAGCGGATTACTTACAATGCCTGAGGAGGCGTTAAAATCAAACAATTCTACAATGTTGGAGCTGGATGAGGGCAGCGCTACGGCAATGCGGGTACCATCGGTTGATAATTTCATATAACCATCACCCATTGCACCGTCATATTTGTTGTGGATCGAACCTACTGAAGAAAGTACCGGCGCTCCGATGCCAAGTTCTGTGATAGGATATGCCCTGAACGCGTTAGTACCGAATTCATGCGCTATCAGCCAAACCGTATTTCCAAATGATACGGCAGTGATACGTTCGGTGCTGTTTTTAAACAGCGGTTTGTTTTTAATGACCACATCGCCTCCGAAGGCCACCTTAAGGTCCACTACCGAATAGCTGAGCTGAAAAACGTCGCAGGTAACCAGGGGATTGGTACATGTATTTGAAAAGATATAATACATGGTTTCATTTGAAGGAAACTGTACGATCAGGGTGGATTGGGCCGCACCCGGATCAGCAGCGAGGTTGGTTCCGTTAGGCATTATCTGATGCAGGTTGTTATAAACGGTTTGCCCATCTGTATAAAATAGGATATCCCCGTTTCTGTCGGAGTATGCCGCACACCCTTCCGGGGCGGTCATTGCCCCATCGTCGAGCGGTACCGGTGGCTGCAGGTTGAAATCAAGTCCTGCCTGATTACCAAAATACCAGATAGCTGCAATGGTAATGTTCAGACCGTATTCATCCACTTGTATGGCGTCGTTGATGTTGCAGCCGGTAGCCGCATCGGTGCCACTTACCCAGTAATTGCCTCCTTCCGTCACAAAAATTGACGATACGTTGGTTTCACCGTTCGACCAAACCACATTCTGTAATTGTGGAAAAATTTGTGGATCAATTTCAAGTAACAGTGTGTCGTTTGGACAGATCACCGTATCCTGTCCAAGGTCAATTTGCAACTGGGTTTGTGAAATATTTAATGTCAGCGTTCCGGTTGATGTGTTTCCGGCCACCGATGTGGTTAACCTCACATTATATCCGCCAGGCGATGTATAATTGTAACCCGGGCTGACAGCGCTCTGGTCGGCAGGAAAATTGGCATCCGCAAAGTCCCACTGAAACTGATCTGTAAAAGGGTCCATGTCAGGGAAAAACCAGATGGTATCGGATACGCATCTTCCGAGGCTCATTATGGTCGGCGGAGGGGGTGTAATATCTTTTTGCGGCAGAACGGCAGGAAATTGTTGTGCTCCAAAATTCCGAAGCTGAAACAGTCTTTCCGTATAAACCAGGCTATCGACCAGGTCAGAAGGGTTTTCAAGGCGGCCTACAAACAGCGGGCCTCCGCTTGACTCCAGGTATAAATGATAAATTTTACCGTCAGGACCGTATTTCAGTCCATAGCTTCTGAATATTGTACCTGGGAAAATCTGTCTTGCCGTAGTGCCTGGGTTTAGCAAGTCGTAGGCAAACAGTCCTGCCTGATCTGTGGCGCTTCCGGTCTGTGAAGCAAAAAAGCTGTTGGAAGAAAATTCAACATCATAAATGGCTTCTGAAGCCGAAGCATCCGTCGTGGCAGAGTTGAGAATAAGTGAATTGAAGGTGACGGCGCCTGTTGAGAAATTGAAATCAAGCAGGTGAATGTTTTTGTTTGCCTCTTTCGGAGCAACGGCAAGCTGGCCCGAAGGATTGATACCAAAATGCAAAGCAGTGAGTGGCACGGCGCCCGCGGAAAGCAAATCAACTGACGTTTCAGCGCCGATGCCGCCAGGTCCGATGTCGATCACCTTATATATGGCGCTGTTAGGCTCCTGGGTTATGAGCCAGTAGCCAGCTGCCAGGTTGGCTTTGGGTACAACCAGCATGGCTTCCGATACGTTGTTGCCGGTATTGCCGGGCAAATCCTGCCTCCATGTACTTACATCACCAAGATTAACGCCGCCAAACTGGGCCGGCGGATTTCCCGAAAGCTGCATATCTACCACCGAGTAGTCCACATCACCCGATCCGTTGATTGCAAATATGTAATATTGGTCGGGGCTTCCGGGTACGGGACTTAACGCAATACCCTGATTAGCTGCCACCGCTGGCCGGCTTACAGCGCCGGGCATGGCCCTGTGGCTCGCATCATAAACAGTGGAACCGTCGGTATAGAATAAAAGCTCACCGGTAACCTCATCGGTAGCTACACCATTTCCAAAAGGGCTGTAAGGTGTAACCATTACCGAATCGAGGTAGGCATACACAGGGACGCCTTTATTGAACGAAATACTGTAAACAGAATTACCAAAATACCAGTTGTGGTTGGTGAAACCCGGAAACAGAATCTGAGAATATCCGCTGTGGATAATTCCAAAATATATCAACAAGCCGGCTATCAGGTGGGTAATTTTTTTAGGCATGTTCTCCCAATCTTAAATAATCAAATAATTTCTCTTCAAAATCCATTTACCTATTAATTATTAAGCCAATATAAGATAGAAAATTATATTTGGATACCATAAAAACGAATTTAAACGTTTAAAGGTTTGTATAAAATTAAACATAAGATGTGTCATGTATGTGATTGAAATTTTATTTATTTGCTTAACTCAAATTTCCGGCCATAAATTATATGCTAACTAAAAAACGCAATTTTATACTTTTTATTCTGTTTATGCCGGGTTTGGTAACAGCTCAGGACGCGCAATTTTCGCAGTTCTATTCAAATCCATTATTTCTAAATCCGGCATTTACAGGAGCTTCGCAGCTTACAAGGGTAGGGGGTAATTACCGCAATCAGTGGCCTTCGCTCGATGCCAATTTTGTAAGTTATGCTGTTTGGGCCGATCATTTTATTGATGATAAAAACAGCGGGATAGGATTTTATGCAGGTCGTGACCGGGCTACCATATCGGGTTTGCAATCCACGGCAATATCTGCACATTATGCCTATCAACTTGCGCTTACACAGGTATATACTATTCGTGCAGGGTTTACCGCGGGATATGTACTAAGAGATATAAATTTCGGTAGCCTGATATTCGGAGACCAGATTAATCCGGACGGAACGATCAATCCGGTTACCCAGGAGTCATTCGATGGCAGTTCAGTGAATAATTATTTTGATTTGGGAACCGGTGTATTGCTTTATTCTGAAAGCGCCTGGCTCGGGGTATCTGCTTTTCATCTCAACAAGCCGAACCAGTCTCTTATAGGAGGCAGTAGCCCTTTACCCAGAAAATACAGTGTCCATGTGGGTTATAAATTTTTCTTTGCCCCGGGAGTTGTGGGCGATGGTATGTTTGCCCGGCCGCAGGAGCGCAGTATGGCTCCTACTGCCCAATACAAATTTCAGGGACAGTTCGATCAGCTTGACCTTGGGTTGTATTTTACCTATGAACCACTTGTGTTTGGATTGTGGTACCGTGGGTTGCCGCTAAAAAGCATCGAAGGAAATGTAAACAATGAATCGATTGTGTTTTTGATGGGATTCAAACAGGTAAGTAAAAAAGAGATTTTCAATATCGGTTACAGCTATGATCTTACGTTGTCAGGTCTGGGGGCGGCAAGCGGCGGAGCGCATGAATTTTCAATATCGTACTCCTGGTTTACGGGCGATCCGCGCAAGCCACCTAAAAATGTACGAATGATTCCATGTCCTGATTTTTAAAATCTCAAAGTCTGATATTGGACAACCTTTTACAAAATTCGAAAACCAGGATATTCCTTCTTAGTTTTGCCGCATAAATTTATTAAATGGATACCTCGTCATTATTGATAATTATTCTTGCCATAATTTCCTTTGACTTTGTTTTTGAACGGATTCTGGACTTTCTGAACATGAAATCACAGCGGGATGATATTCCCGAATCGATGAGTGATTTCTATAACGAAGAAAAGTATAAAAAATCGCAGGCTTATTACAAGACAAGCGCCGGATTTTCGTTCGTTACCTCCACTTTTAGCTTCGTGCTATCATTTGCATTGCTTGCACTCGGTTTTTTCGGGTGGTATGATGAAATATTGCGATCTTATATTGACAATGAAATACTGCTTGCACTTGCGTTTTTCGGATCGCTTTTTGTGGCTTCCGATTTCCTGAATACCCCTTTTCAGATTTTCGCTACTTTTGTTATTGAAGAGAAATTCGGTTTTAATAAAACCACTCCCAGGCTGTTTATTACTGACAAGCTTAAGGGCTATCTGCTCACGGCCATTATCGGGAGTGCATTGGGATGGGTGTTTTTTTGGCTCGTACAGACATTAGGTCAGAGCTTCTGGATCTATTTTCTTATGATAGTGGCGGTATTCATGTTGTTTATGAATATGTTTTATACTTCACTTATTCTTCCGCTTTTCAACAAGCTTACTCCTCTTGAAGATGGCGAACTGAAAGTGGCGATTCATGCATACTGTGAAAAAGTGAAATTTCCGTTAACGAATATTTTTGTAATCGACGGCTCCAAACGCACCAAAAAGGCCAATGCGTTTTTTTCAGGCCTGGGAAAAAAGAAAAAAGTTATACTCTATGACACCTTGATCGAAAATCATACGAAAGAAGAATTGCTGGCCATATTTGCACATGAAGTGGGGCATTTCAAAAAGAAACATATTGCATATGGATACGTCATTTCAATTGTCCAGATGGCGCTATCACTATTTATACTTTCGCTGATGGTTTTTAACGAAAACTTGTCGCTGGCTTTGGGTGGGAAACAAATGAGCATCCACCTCAATTTACTGGCATTCGGTATTCTGTATTCCCCGATTTCGCATATTACAGGTATTTTTACAATGATCCTGAGCAGGAAAAATGAATTTGAAGCCGATGCTTTTGCGTCGGGAACGTACAATGGGAATGCTTTGAAAACGGCATTAAAGAAACTTTCGGTAGATAATTTGAGTAATCTATACCCGCATCCTGCCTACGTATTTTTTCATTACAGCCATCCGCCTTTACTTGAAAGGGTGTCGGCCATTGAACAGGTTACCGGTTCTAAAGAAAATTGATATCAATATTGAAAGGAGACCTCATTAATAATTCGAGCGCTTTGGCAACCTTCAAGTTTTCGAACAGCACTTTGTAAACCGCTTCCGTTATAGGAGCCCGGATGGGCGAATTTTCAAAGAGTTTTTTTACAATGTGAACGGTATTGATCCCTTCGGCCGTTTCTTCCATTGTATTTTGTATCTCCTGCAGGGTTTCGCCTTTTGCAAGTCGGAAACCCACGGTGAAATTCCGGGATAAGGGGCTTGTACAGGTGGCAATCAGGTCGCCTATACCTGCCAGTCCGATGAAAGCCTGTGCACTGCCCCCGAGTTCTTTACCGAGATATATCATTTCAACCATGCCACGGCTGATGAGCAACGATCTGGCATTTACGCCATACCCTAATCCTGAGAGCGCCCCTGAAGCAATAGCTATGATGTTTTTAAGAATACCTGCAAGCTCAATACCGGTAAGGTCATTATTGCCGTAAACCTGAAATTTATTGCTCCGGAGAAGATTTTGCCCGATGCTTATCACTTCCTCAAAGTGGCTGGCTACAACTGTTGCTGCAGGATGTTCCTGCAAAATTTCACGGGCAAGGTTCGGACCTGCAAGGCAGCCTACCCGAAGGGTTATACTTTCTTCAATGATTACCTCGCTCATGGTTTTGATATTCTCCCTTGATATGGAAGTATCCGGATTATTTAATGACTCTCCTTCACCTAAAGAAACCTCTAGTCCTTTTGTACCATGAATTACAATGTGATAAGGATGAAGAAATGGGCTGAGATTATGCATCATTAACCGGAAACCGGAAGAGGGTACAACCGGAAAAAGAATATTGCATTCCCTGGCCAGATATTCAAGATCATTGGTAGGTTCGATATTTGATGATAAAGGAAACCCGTTAAGTTGCCTTTCCGTTTTTATTTTTTCTACCACCTCCGGATTTCTTGCATAAAGTATGACATTTCTGTTTTTACTCAGCAACATAGAAACTGCAGTTCCGAAACTTCCTGCACCGATCACTCCTACAGGACGCTTTTTGTCATTATATGAATTGTTCGAGGTCATAGCCGTCCATCCGGTTGTGATAAAAATACAGTGTATGTAAATCCTGCGTAATGATATTACCCTGATTATTCATGATTATGGGCCTGGCAACATGATACATGCCAACGTTATTCAGTCCAGTTTCAATAATTACATCGGTAGGTTGTTGCAAAAGGTCTGTAATATCAACTTTGCCTTCTTCATGTAATCTGAAAATCTGCTCCTTGATTATTTCAAATGCTGATTTAAAATCATTATATGGGATGTATAACTCATCAACAGGGAGTCTGAAAAAATTATATAAATCAAGCTTGGGATATTGTTTTCTCCATATCCGGAATCCAACAAAGGCCACGAGATGGCTGGGCATCACTTTATTTATACGATGAAACTCTTTAACAATTACATTGCTCAGCATCCGGGTATATTCCTGCTCGCGTTGCAGATTTTCTGTGATTTTACCATCTGACATAAAATATTCGCGGATATCGATAATGTTTCCATACTGATCCAGGCTGTTTCCTTCTTTGTCAACATAATTGCCCACCAGATTAAGTGCCCGTCCAATGGACACAGAGATCTTGGTTTCTTTGGTAAAGAACTTGACAAGAAATGTAAAGATTTTGTAGGATGTGGAATATTCATCAACTTCAAAATAATACCTTTCCTGTCCTTTGCGCTCAAGGTACTGGCGAATGAGGAGGGGCGCCTCGAGAACAAAGTTGTAATTCAAAGTAACGGGTACTACGTAAATTTTTATTGCATCATTACCATTTTCTTCAGCTTCCTGGAATGATTTTCGCTGGGCTTCAACGGCGGTGCCCAGTAAACCGAGTTTAAGGCTTTTTTCGATTTTACCCGACCTCGATCGTGTGCCTCCCGGGAAAAACAAACTGTGACAACCTCTTTGTATGGCAAGCGCTGAGTAAGATTTAAGCGCTTCCATATAAGGTAGGTTTTTCTTTCTTCTGTCCACCTTATAGGCGCCCAGACTATTCATGAAGTAAGCGAACAGGCCGATATTGAATAAATTCAGGCCTGCACCGTAAATAAAAGGTGGCAGCCCGAGTTCAAAGATCACCCAGGCGATCAAAACCGAGTCGATGTTACTGAAGTGCGTCGGAACCATCACAATTATTCCTTTTGTAGCAAGCGATCGTAATTGCTCAATTTCGCCTGTGATTTCAATTTTATCCCGTAGTGTATGCTTGCCTGTGATGGCACCTGTCAAGGTTTTGATTTTTGTGGCGTTCAGCAAACGACGAAATCCACCTATTACAATCCTTCTTGCCAGACGATGTCTTGAAGGTTTGAATGTGCTGAAAATCTCATTTACATAGCGTGTAATGATTTCTTTCAGCAGTTTTCTTTCTGCGTGATCATCCTTATTAGTAGCGGAGCTTACAAGACTAGCTTTCACGTAATTCCAGAAATCCGTATCATCCGGGGGATCTGCTTTCCATGGCATGGTTTTTATTCGCAGTCTCTCGCGGTACATGGTGGTTTCAAGTTCCTCTCTCAATGCCGCTTTTCCGGGACACATCTGGATGATCTTTTCGAAGCTTTCTTCCACAACATCCTCCATAAATTCGTCCCTGTGCTTTGTAAGAAGTACGACAGGCCATTCCCTGGTTTTGGAAATGATGAGTTCGTATTTTCGACGCTTCCTTTTTGCCATAAACTGTCCCCTGGTGAGAAACAAATATAACGGCAAAATTAATTTTACCAACCCAAACTATATCACTCATTGAAAAAAAAATTTTAAAATCAACCTCGTTCACCACTCTGAATTTAAATTGACGCTAATTTTTGGGCTTAGGCCGTACTTTTAAAGTCTTTCAGCATTTGGGTTTTCAGTATGCAGGATTTATTGACTGATTTTGTAACAAATCTGACTTTATCTGAAATTTTTTTCAATTTCACCATGTTTACGAGCTTCAGTGGGGTAATTGTAAGCACAACGGTGTCATCTGTAAAGGCAGAAATGGGTTGATCCAGGATTTCTTTTCTGGTGTATAAAATATGCTCATCCCGATCCTCCGTGAAATCAGGAATATTCTGATCGTTTTTGTCAGGCCGGAGAATATAAAAGTAAAACTCACCAGTAGTTTCATTAAAGGATTTAATCAGCGTATTTGAAAAAGCGATAAATCTGGTTAGATGCTCCGTATCGTTAGTTATAAAAATATAATGTGCTCTATCAGCGGTTTGTATGATCAGTGCCATTGTACCTGACCATCCATAATAAAGTATGAACAGTCCGGCAAAAAATAACAGAAGCAAGATACCGGGTGAGAACATGTTTTCGTAAATGGCCAAAAGCGTAAGCGGCGATAATATTCCACCAACAATAATCGGAAGCAGGAGCTTTCTTTTTTCCAAATAAACAGATTTAATATGATTTACCGGGTAGCAGTATAATCTTGCTTTGCGTGTTATCATAAGTTCATCACGTGTAAGTGTACATTTATTTTCCGCATCTCCTTTCCTGCCTATATAGCAGACTGCCCATACCTCGTTTTCCTTATCGAGCGGGTTAGAAATGTTGATATGACGGGTTCCTGATAGCACTAAATTCAAATTTCGGACTTTTAATTATCAAAACATTGTTAAATTTCATGCGTGTAACCATTAATACCCAAATGGTGTTTGATAGTAATCTGATAAATATATTTGCATAATAAAAAGTTTCCGGATGAGATTGCATGTAAGGTGGATGTTTGTTGGGCTTGTTATTCTGTTTTCAGGATTGATTAACCATAGCGATGCTACACATATTCGTGCGGGAGAGATAACCGTGGAACGGACAGACTGTGTGGGGCTTACATTCAGAATTACGATCACCGGCTGGGTCGATCTGGAATCTACCGTTGAATTTGGGGGTGGTGAGATTGATTTTGGAGACGGCTCACCAGCTGTTAACCTGAGGCAAGGAGAGGCCCAACTTGTGCTCGAGCAGGACCTCGGAAATATGGTTGGTATTGTTCAGTTTGTGATCTATCATACTTTTCCTGCAAACGGCGTATATACGCTGTCATACCTGGAGGCAAACCGGAATGCAGGAATTCTTAATATGAATAATTCCGTTGAAACCACTTTTTATATAGAAACACTAATTATCATTGACCCTTTCCTGGGCTGTAACAATACCCCCGTACTGCTGATTCCTCCCGTTGACGATGCCTGTGTGGGCGCTATTTTCTTTCATAATCCAGGTGCATGGGATGCCGACGGCGACAGTATCTCATATGAGATCACCGAGCCCAAGCGCGACAAAGATACGAAGGTGAGCAGTTACCGTTTCCCGAATGATGGAACTTTCGGAGGCACAACTGAAGACGGTGATTTACCTACCTTGTTTGATATAGATCCGATTACCGGCGACATAATGTGGAATGCACCTGCCATTGCAGGAGAATACAATATTGCTTTTATTATTTATGAATGGCGAATCATTATGGGCGAACCGTTTCTTATGAGCTGGATCACACGGGATATGCAGATCATTGTTGAAGATTGCGATAATGACAGGCCTGAACTGGAAGTACCGGAGGACGTATGTGTGGTAGCCGGAACAAAAGTTGAAGAGTTTATCGTGGGCACAGACCCCGATGGGGATGATGTGAAGCTGGAAGCGTTCGGAGGACCCTTTGAAGTGAGCAGTGCACCGGCTACTTTCGAGCCATTCCCGCCTCAGTTTGTTCAGCAGCCTGCCCGTGGTGATTTTGAATGGGAAACCAACTGCCTTCATATTCGGACCCAACCTTATCAGGTAACATTTAAGATAACCGACAACCCGGAAGACGGACCAAATCTTGTGGGATTTGAACCATGGAACATCACCGTGGTGGCCCCGGCTCCTGAAGGCCTCGACCTGACTGTTAATGCACAGCGAACCATTGACCTTACATGGGATCCGTACATTTGTCCCAATGCAGCTGTTTTACAGATTTGGAGGCGGGTGGATAGCTACCAGTTTGAATTTACGGAGTGTGAAACAGGAATACCTGATTCGGCGGGGTATGAACTGATCGCTGAAGTTGATCCCACGGTCACGTCTTTCAATGATGATAAAGGGGGCGCATTCCTTGATTTTGGAGCATTATACTGCTACCGGATTGTCGCGGTATTTCCCACTCCTGCTGGCGGCGAATCGTATGCCTCAGTCGAAGTTTGTGGGATCATCATTGCCGACGCCCCGGTAATCACCAATGTAACAGTAGATAAAACCGATGAAACGGATGGAAAGATTACCGTGAAGTGGCGTAAGCCCTTTGAGATTGACCCTGTACTGTTTCCGCCGCCTTACCTTTACGATCTTGAGCGAGCCGAGGGGTTAAGCGGAACAAATTATCAGATGATTGCCGCCGATCTTTCTGAAAATGATACGGTTTTTGTGAATACCGGATTAAATAACGTAAACATTCCATATAATTATCGGGTTGTACTTAAAGATGTAAACAGGAACAAGATCCGAACTTCGGCACATGCCTCCACGGTTTTTCTGAACCCCAATTCGTTGTTTAAGCAAATTGAACTTACCTGGACAGCCGATGTGCCGTGGTCAAACAATTTACAGGATTTTCCTGACCATTTTGTGTATCGCGATCATGTGACTTCCGACCCCACCGAATTGGTAATGATTGCTAATGTAAATGTAAATACAAACGGATTTCTCTATCTTGATGACGGCAGCTTTAATGACCGGGAACTTAACGAGAAGATCGAGTATTGCTATTATGTGATCACACAGGGATCGTATGGCAATCCCAAAATTAATGAACCCCTGCTGAATCTTTCGCAGATCGTATGTGCACAACCCAACGATACCATTCCACCCTGTCCGCCTATATTGGAACTGATGCTAACAAATTGCGAAGATTTTTTTACAGATAAACCCTGCACTTTCAAGGATTTTCAGAATGAGCTGTTCTGGAAAGAAGATGAAACGGACGGTTGCGACGAAGAAACAATCAAGCATTACAACGTGTATTTCTCCAAAACCGGTGAAGAGCCATTTGAGCTGATCGAAAGCGGCATTGAAGACACGAAGTATATACACGAAAATCTTTCGTCTTTTGCAGGATGCTATTATGTAACAGCTGTTGACAGGTCGGATAATGAAAGCGATCCGAGCGAAATAATGTGTAACGATAATTGCCCGAATTATGTGCTTCCGAATGTATTCACACCAAACGGCGACGGGTACAATGATGTTTTCAATGCGTTGAATGATCACGACTATCCGGATCTTCCCCCAGCAGATTGCCCGCGATTTGTCATAAAAGTAACTTTCAGGGTATTTAATCGCTACGGTAAGGAAGTATATACCTATGAATCCGGTGGTGAAAACAGTATTCTTATCGGTTGGGATGGTCGCTCAAACGATGATAAGCAACTTGCCAGCGGAGTTTACTACTATACGGCTGATGTAGATTTTGATGCAGTTGATACTGAATTGAAGCATAAGGTATTAAAAGGTTGGGTACAGATACTCCGATAGAACACAGGCCGGTAATATTTTTTGATGGGGTCTGCAACTTGTGCAACGGCGCCGTACGCTTTATTATCCGTCGTGATCCTGATTCGCATTTCCGGTTTGCAACATTACAATCAGATTATGCCCGAAAATTTCTGACTGAAATGGGTTACCACAATTTTCCGGAGCCGGAGATGGATTCAATCATTCTATTTAAAGAAGGACATATTTTCGTTAAAAGTGATGCTGCTTTAAACATTGCCAGGCATTTATCCGGAATCTGGCCGGTTTTGTATGGTTTACGGATATTTCCCCGGTTTTTAAGAAATCTGGCATATAACGTGGTTGCCAAAAACCGGTACAAGTGGTTTGGTAGGCGAGATGCCTGTATGATCCCCACTGCTGAATTCAGGTCGCGGTTTGTCGAAGATTAAAACCTGAAAATTATAATAGAACAGTACTTAAAAGAAGTAAAAATAATTCGATATGGATAAAATATCCTTATGAAATCCCGAAACTACGACTGGGATTGGGTAAGTAATTAAAGAGGTATATTTTTGCGTCCTGTAATTTGATTGTAATACAACCATAGTCAATATGATAGCATATGTTTACCCCGGCCAGGGTGCACAATTTCCTGGAATGGGGAAAGATTTGTATGATGGGATACCGCTTGCAAAAATGTATTTTGAACAGGCCAACGATATACTTGGATTTAGCATCACAGATATCATGTTTGAAGGAAGCGCAGAAGATCTCAAACAGACGCGTGTCACACAACCAGCAATATTTTTACATTCTGTAATTCTCAGCCTGGTGCAGAATGATTTTAATCCGGATATGGTGGCAGGGCATTCACTGGGTGAATTTTCAGCCCTGGTGGCAAACAAAACGCTGGCATTTAAGGATGGATTGACACTTGTTGCAAAAAGGGCTGACGCGATGCAAAAAGCCTGCGAAGCGAGCCCTTCTACAATGGCTGCCATAATTGGACTGGATGATGATGTAGTAGAAAAAGTGTGTGCCGCGATAAATGAAGTGGTAGTGCCCGCAAACTATAACTGTCCGGGGCAGTTGGTGATATCGGGATCAACTAAAGGAATTGAACTCGCCTGCGAAAAGCTTTTGGAAGCCGGGGCACGGAGGGCATTGACCCTGCAGGTTGGCGGAGCTTTTCACAGCCCGCTTATGGAACCTGCAAGAGAAGAACTTGCTCAGGCCATCCAGGATACCGGGTTTAATGACCCGGTATGTCCGGTGTACCAGAATGCTTCGGCCAAACCGGCGATTGAAATGGATGTTATTAAACAAAACCTGATTGACCAGCTAACCTCACCGGTAAGATGGGAGCAATCGGTACGGCGTATGGTAAATGATGGCGCTGACCGGTTTATTGAAAGCGGGCCGGGTAAAGTATTGCAGGGTCTGGTAAAGAAAATTCACCAGGAAGCAGAAGTTTCAGGGTTGTAGCGACGCCGGCATTTACGAGAACTTTATTTTTCTGCAATTTTCTTCACCTCCAGCACATCTCTGCATGCATCAAGAAGTTCGCTGTTGGATTTATGCAGCAACGGGTGTATGAAATGAGGTGCTATTTCAACCAATGGCTCAAGGGTAAACCTTCTATTTGCAATTTCAGGATGCGGAATGATCAGTTTTTCTGAACGGACTTTCATATCCCGGAAATACAATATATCAATATCTATGACCCTGGGTCCCCATTTTTTATCTCTGATTCGACCCATATCTTCCTCGATGTGGAGAAGGGAATCCAGCAGGTGGTCTGCGGTATCTCGATATTCGATTTCCACAACCCGATTCAAAAAATCAGGTTGCCGGGTATTGCCCCATGCCTTCGTAATGTAAAGACTTGATTTGCTGCGCACAATACCAATATTTTTCTCAATCCGGCTTATGGCTACAGAAAGTCGTTGCCTTTTATCACCTTTGTTACTACCTAATAAAAGATATATTCCAGCCATCAGAAATAAAGTGGCAAATAAAATATTTAGCGTATATAATAAAAGTAATTAAGCTAATTTTGCAGGCAGGAATCAAATTTTTGCCTCATGGTTTTTGGAAAAGTTTAGCAATCAAAGATGAAATTTTTACAAAATGTACTGGCTTCACTTGTAGCGCTGTTTATATTTTCAGGACTCGGTTTTCTGTTTATGATTGCGCTGGCAGGGATAATGACTGCTGATAAAAAAACTTCAATCAGCGAAAACTCCATTCTTCATTTGCGATTAAAGAAGCCCATCGCAGAACGCAGCATAGAAGATCCGTTTGCCGGATTTTCGATACATAGTTCGGGAGCAACCGGTATTCTTGACCTGAAAGAGGCCATACAGCATGCAAAAGACGACGAAAATATAACAGGTATTTACCTTGATCCTAAATTTATTATGGCTGGATTTGGCCATGCAGAAGAGCTTCGGAATGCGTTGGAAGACTTCAGAAGTTCAGGAAAATTTATTATAGCCTGGTCCGATTTAATGAGCGAAGGAAGCTACTATATTTGCTCGGTAGCTGATTCTATTTTTTTACATCCTGAGGGAGATCTTGAATTCAACGGCCTGGCTTATACCCTGAGTTTTTTTAAAGGTACATTCGAAAAACTGGATATTGAACCTCAGATATTCAGGGTAGGGGATTATAAGAGTGCGGTAGAACCGTTTATACGTAAAGATATGAGTGACGAAAACAGGATGCAGGTTGAATCTTTTATAGATGATATTTATGATCATATTACAAAAGACATTGCCTCGTCGCGGGGATTGGATAATAAGACAGTAAATGATATTTCTTCAGGGTTGTTAGTAAGGAAAGTGGAAGACGCCGTTGATCTGGGGCTTATTGATGGTCTCAGGTACTATGACGAAATTGAAGATATGCTTCGTGAAATCTCCGGCCTTGAAGAGGATGAAAAAATAAAGCTGGTAACATTAAACAAATACCTGAAATCATTTGAACAGAAATCAAGCTCAAAAAACCGTATTGCCGTGATTATGGCTTCAGGTGAAATTGTATTTGGCGAAGGGGAGCAAGACAATATTGGCTCGGAAAAATTTACAAAAGAAATACGAAAAGCACGCAAAAGCAGCCGGGTAAAGGCCATTGTTTTACGTATCAATTCACCAGGTGGGAATTTTATTGCCTCGGATGAACTGTGGAGGGAAGTATATCTTGCCAGTCAGGAAAAACCGGTTATAGCTTCCATGTCGAACTATGCTGCGTCTGGTGGATACTACATGGCTATGGCTGCAGATACCATTATCGCTTATCCCAATACAATAACCGGATCAATCGGTATTTATTCCATTCTTTTCAATATAAGCGGATTTCTCGAAAACAAGCTGGGTATTACCTCTGATGTGGTTAAAACAGGTGAATATTCCGATATTTTTACGGTGTCGAGGCCGCTGACGGAGTATGAAAAAAGCATTTTTCAGAAACAGGCCGAAAATGGATACGAAACATTCATTACGAAAGCGGCAGAAGGCAGGGGAATGAGCGTGGAAGAAATCAGCAAAATCGCATCAGGAAGGGTATGGACGGGAAGCCAGGCACTGGAAAATGGTTTGGTGGATATGCTTGGTACATTTGACGATGCGGTGCGTATCGCAGCAGAAAAAGCGGGTATCGAAGATGACTATAAATTAAGGTACTATCCGGTGCAGAAATCTTTCTGGGAACAGCTACTTGCTGATTTGGGTCAGGATGTGCAAGCAAAACTGATCAGGGCGAAAGTAGGTGAGCTTTATCCGTATATTGATATGCTTAAGAAAATAAAAAATTATCAGGGAGTTCAGGCACGGATGCCGTACGAGCTGCATACGGGATTTTAAAGCGTCTCAAGGGTAATCTCCCCCTGTCATAAAACGTCATTGCCCGAATCGCGTTAGCGATATCGGGCAATCTCCTTCTTAAGGCGGTACTGATGAATCAACTGAATTTAGTCCCTCGTTAGGGAGATTACCCGGATAAACCGGGTAATGACGGGAAGGGTATGAGTAATGACGGTGGTTATTGAAAGCTTTTGCAGTGAAGGCAGGCTTCGACCTGAATTGGTTAGCAAGAAAGTGCTTTATATGGATATTTACGGATATATATGGATATATATGGATATTTATGGATATAAATAGCGGGAAATGTCAAAGAGAGTGCAAACGCATACAACAGTAAAAGCGACCAGCAGGAGTTGAATGAGTTATTGATTAGCGGGCATATTTAATATTCAGGCACAAGCGGACGCTTGCGCCAGTTGTGTCGTACTGTTAGCGTAAATAAAAAATGTGGCTCAAGCCAACTAATATTGTATTACTTTTGCCAGTTGCTTAAAAGCTACTGGCGTCTGCGTTAGATACCTAATTGCAAAAAACAGGAAAAAGCGCCCCCGGTAGAGAGCGCTTATCACAAGGTTTAGTTAAGGTTAAAGAGCCCTGTCAATATCGAAATTTTCCAGGTAATCTGCAACTTTTCGAACAAACATTCCTCCCAATGCGCCGTCCACAACCCGGTGGTCATACGAATGCGACAAAAACATTTTATGTCTTATACCTATCCAATCCCCTTCAGGTGTTTCGATTACCGCCGGCTTTTTGGTAATGGCGCCAACCGCCATAATGGCAACCTGGGGTTGCACGATTATGGGTGTGCCCATTACATTGCCAAACGAGCCTACATTGGAAATGGTGTAGGTGCCGCCTGATAATTCATCGGGTACAATTTTGTTCTCCCTGGCTCTTTTTGCGAGGTCATTTACCTGTTTGGAAAGCCCGGTAAGGCTTAACTGATCTGCATTTCTGATTACCGGTACTATCAAATTACCGGATGGAAGCGCCACAGCCAATCCGATGTGAATATCTTTGTGCCGGATAATGCGTGAGCCATCTACGGAAATATTCACCATTGGATAGTCTTTGAGCGCCTTGATAAGGGCTTCGATGAATATGGGCGTATAGGTAAGTTTTTCACCTTCACGGCGTTCATATTCGGTTTTGACCTTATCTCTCCATTTCACAATACGCGTCACATCCGCTTCAACAAAGGAGGTTACATGCGGTGAAATACGCTTGGATTCAACCATTCTATCGGCGATCATCAGCCGCATACGGTCCATCTCAATGATCTCGTCCTGCCCGCTTACTATCGGTGCAATAGCGGGTGCACTCACTGAAGGCGAGGGCGCCGGGACAGCGGTACGTGTTTTGACATACGCAAGAACATCTTTTTTGGTGACTCTTCCTTCTTTACCCGATCCGGGTAGTGATTCGAGTTCGGTCATTGAGATGTTTTCCTGACGGGCAATATTCAATACCAGGGGAGAATAGAATCTGCCTGAAACCGGCTTTTCAAGTCTGCCGGCACCGTTTCCTGATACGGAAACTGATGGCTTACCGGGTGCGTCTGCCAGGATGCCTGCGGATGCCTCAACAGTCGCTTTTTCTTTCATTGACAGGTCATCGGTTTTCTGGCCATTCAATTCCACTTCAGTGTCCGAATCAGTTTCAGCTTCCGTGCTGATTACTGCGATCGGCTTACCGACTTCCACCACATCGCCTTCCTTGACAAGTATTTCTTTTAAAATTCCACCATGTATTGCTGGTACTTCGGTATCTACCTTGTCGGTGGCGACCTCCAAAACAGATTCATCCTGGTCTATTTTATCACCTACTTTCTTTAACCAGGTAAGAATTGTGGCTTCCATTATACTTTCGCCCATTTTGGGCATCACCATCTCAACTAATGCCATGTTATCTAATATTTAATGTCTGTTCATAAAGTCCACAAATTCAAAAAAATGAATAGTTTTTTTATTGACCCACCCCTACACCCCTCCATGGAGGGGAATTATTGGTATTCATTTTTTTTAATCTTCCAATCATTGTTAATTTGTTACCAGACTCTATTTAGAATCCCTATCAATTCGATGAAGCAAATTTAGTATATTACCGGGTATCTTTATCGTATTCAGCCATTCTTTGACGTACCATATTCATAGCAACTTTGGCCGAAGCTTCAATATTTACCATCCGGTTTTTAGTAAATGAAAATTTAAGGACACGGGTTTCATCATTATCCGAAACGGCAACCCAAACCGTTCCTACGGGCTTGTCAGGAGTGCCGCCTGCTGGACCGGCCACTCCGGTTATGGCTACGCCTATGTCCGTGCCGATTATTTTTCTTACATTCCGGGCCATTTCATTTACTGTTTGCTCGCTTACCGCCCCATATTTATTCAATGTTTCTTCATTTACACCCAGAGAAGCCACTTTTATGGCGTTGTTGTACGATACAATTCCACCCAAAAAATAGTCGGAACTTCCAGGAACACTTGTTAATTTGTGCGAAAGAAAACCGCCCGTACAGCTTTCGGCTGTGGCAATGGTTTTTCCTTTCGACCTGAGCATTTCACCCACCACTTTTTCAAGCGTATCGTCGTTGTATCCGAAAATGTATTTACCCGCCAGGGGCTTTAATTTCCCGATTTCCTTTTCAACATCTGCTATTAACTGCTTTTTATCGTATCCGCTGGCTGTTAACCTGAGTTTTACTTCCATAACACTTGGCAGGTAGGCCAGCTTGATGTGTTCCGGGAGTTGTTCCTCCCAGGTTTTGATCTTATCAGAGAGCCAGGATTCACCGATTCCGGTAGTTTTGATTATTTTATGATAAATAAGTTGGGTGGAAAATCGTTCTTTTATCCTCGGCAGAATGATTTCAGTCATCATCCCCTTCATTTCATGCGGAACACCAGGCATAACTACAAATACCGTATCATTTTCGTCAAACCACATTCCCGGAGCGCTTCCGAGCTTGTTTGATATCATGGTGCAGTTTACAGGTAGTTCAGCCTGTGTACGGTTGGTGGGGGTCAGTTCCTTGCCAAAATTCCTGAATAATTCAGTTACCTCCTTCAGGGCCTGCTCATTAAGCTTTATCTCCACGCCAAAATGTTTTGCCAGCAGGGGTTTGGTAAGGTCGTCGTTGGTGGGGCCAAGACCTCCCGTAATCAGCACAAGGCTGGCATTCTTCTGTGCCCGCGCAAATGCATAAAGTATATCTGTTTCATTATCACCAATCGTTACTTTTCTAACCACGCGAATGCCCAGGTCGTCCAGTTGCCGGCTTATCCATTGGGAGTTTGTATCGAGTATTTGACCGTAAAGAATTTCATCTCCTATTGTAATGATTTCTGCCCGTGTATGTGTCATTTGATGTTACATTTTTTAAGTTGGCTTTACCACGAATTTAATGAGGAATGGATTTATTAACGAATGCTAAAATGCTAAAATAAATTTTTATGAAGAAGTATGACCGGGAAAGAAATATTCAAAATGAACAATAAATAATATTTACGCATTTCCGCATTCAATCATTACCACTAAAATAAAAGTAGAGCCCTTTTTCAGTTACACATTGCCAACTGCTTACTGAAAACTGCCAACTTGCTCCATCTCCTGAATTCCGTCATCCATTAAATTATGGCAGAACCTTTATGTTTAGTTAGATTCCGGTGGTATTAAGGTTTCCCAAACTTACGGTTATGGTGCGACGCTTGTCTGTATCGTCGGCATTCATTACTACACTAACCTGCAAATGAATATTATATACATTAATTTTTAACTGGAACGAATATAAATTATCTATATAATACTACAAATTTCGGGTATTATACTGCATAATTATAACTTTTTGTTAGAAATAAGAGCATTATACAGTTTACATTTTTTTTATATTACACGTATTATACAGACATTAGAAGCTTAATAATATGTTCTACGAGTGATAAATTATGAAGCTGCAGCAATCACAGCCCTTGTCCACCGTCTACAGCCGTGAGGAAGATTTTTCGTCCGATCTCGCAAATCACATCGCGGCTCTAGGGGTCGGCTCGTTTGAGGATGCCGAGACTGAATCCAATGTTGGCACCCGCAAAGCGGACATAGTCGCCGTCGGCGACGATGGAACTCTTGTGGTTGAGAATCAATTTGGACGAGCCGACTGGGATCACTGGGGGCGGCTAGAGGCGTATGCGCGGCTGAAGGGAGCAAATGTCGCGGCACTCGTTGCGGAGAGTTTTGAGGAACTCATGATAGTGACCTGCAATCTCCGTAATGAGGACAGCAAGACGGACTGGTATCTGATCCAAGCTCAGGTGAATTCGCACAATGAGCTTTCGTTCCACCATGTGGCGCGACCTGCAATTGATGTGCAAACAGAAAAGACCGGTGTGGAATACAGTGAGTTCTGGGAGCCAATCCGGCGGAGCGGGTTGTTTGCCGGCAAACCGGTGCCTGTACGTGATGAAGGATGGATAGGAAAGGGAATCAGAGGTATTAGTCTCCTCCTTCAACTGCACAATCACGCATGCAACGTCCTGCTCTCCTTCCAAGGCGAGGATAGGTTGAATCGCAGAGCCAAAGTTATCGAACTGTTTCCGGAAACAGAATACACGTATGAACTGCGTGAATCCCAGAAATTCGCGAACATTATCTTTCCTGTTTTGGACAAGGGGAAAAAAGACCACGACCACTGGGCTGAGATACGTGAGAAGCTCACGGTACTTGGTGAAGATATTTACAACAAGATCAAGGAATCAGATACATAGATCGCAGAACAATTGCTTCCAGACGACGGCAAAAAACCGCCGTGCCTGAAGCATACGTTATTTGGGTATTAAAAACTAAAGAGTATTACCATGAGGAACTTAATTACAATCTTATCAGCACTTGCATTCTTATCTTTAAATGCATCGACTACAAATTATTAAAGCCTATGCGACTTACCATTTTCCGTTGGCATTTATAATGCAGTATAGGTGAGAAGAAAGTCAATTTTGTCTTACACAATAGTGAAATGTAAAAAAGCGTTTCAAATGCCGGATTAAAAGATATCCTGAGGTATTTTGGTTACGTATTTCAAATAAA
>JADFHN010000104.1 GCA_022567155.1 Bacteroidota bacterium | reverse complement strand
TTGTGATTTTGTTTCTGGCAGTGCTTGAATTGAGTCTTGAGGTGCTTGAATTGAGTCTTGAGGTGCTTGAATTGAGTCTTAAGGTGCTTGAATTGAGTCTTGAGGTGCTTGAATTGAGTCTTGAGGTGCTTGAATTGAGTCTTGAGGTGCTTGAATTGAGTCTTGAGGTGCTTGAATTGAGTCTGGCAGTCGTTGAATTGGGCCTGGCAAAGGAATTATTATATTCTTTCAGTATTAATAAACGACCGACTATCAAGTAATCAAAAAATTCATTGACATTTTTCGAAATATTATTGTGCTATTCTGGTATATAACAATCGATTATATCTTTCCTTTTATTGTTGGCAAATCGTTTTTTATACTTGAACCTTAAAAAGTAAATTGTAAATCGTGGAGGGTATGCAAAAGTCCGTAGTGCTTACAAGCAATGTAATGGAAAACATTAACCCTCCAGATACATATCCTGCAATTGTAAGACCTACGTAAAACAAATAAATGTGGATACCTATCCAAATTGTAGCTATTGTACAAGCAAATTTCAACTGTTTTGAACGAGGGGGTAATTTGGGTTTATTTACTACACCTCTCAAAAGGTGATTATAAATATAATCAAATGGATGGTAGGGAAGAATCACACCAAATAGTGAAATAATCATCAGTGTAGCAAGAATTGGGATATTAGCTGTTGTTACACCGATTAATAAAATAATGCTACAAATGATATATGCAAACCTGTTACCGAAAGCAAGTTCGGAAAGATTCGCATCAGAATAATTGCAATAGCCTTGAGCCTTTATACAGTTTATTCTGGAAGAAGAAATCAGTGTTGGACTCATAATAACATGTTTTTCTTTTTATGTTTGCCACCGAATTAATTACTTGGTATAATATTCTGATTTACTTTAAATAAATTATTTGGATCATATTGTTTTTTTATTCTGGTTAATCGGTTGTAATTATACTTATAACTCGCTTGTACACGTTCTTGCCCTTCATCCATCATAAAGTTAGAATACGCTCCTCCCGATGAATATGAATGTAACGCTTCCCAATAATCTTTACACCATTTTGTGATTTTATCTGCATTTGCCGGATCTGCATCTACGCCAATAATTACACCAGCATATTTTGCATCACGATATGCCCAAGGCGTATCTTCCGCTCCAACTCTACTTGCTGCTCCACTAATTGGATATAAATGCATTTGGGAAAGAGGAGTTGGTATATTAGAACCGAATTTTAAATGTTGTGTTCTTATTTCTGGTCCTAATTCATTAAAAAAGTCTGCGCGCCAATACCATTGCAATCCTGGAGGAAATAAACCGTCAAATAATGTTTGTATGGCTGGATAAGGCATTTCGCCTACATGTTCAAATAAAGGATTCATTGATAATATCGGCTTGAAAACTTCTTTTGCTTTATTCATGTCTCCCGTATAACACCATACTATTCCACAGAAATGCTTATTGTGTAAATGCTCCGGAAATGGTGCTCCAGGAATAATCATAGTTGTGATAAAACCATTCAATTCATCTGGAGCATCATTTAAAAACTCATGATACCATTCCATTATTTCTTCTGTTTTTTCAATTGGCCACAAGGTTGGACCTCCAAAAACAGTTTTTACATCATGGGCTTGAAACTTAAAGGAGGTTACAATTCCAAAGTTTCCACCACCACCGCGAATAGCCCAAAACAAATCACTATTTTGATTTGCACTTACCGTTACAAAAGAACCGTCTGCCAAAACCATATCTGCTTCTAACAAGTTATCTATAGTAAGTCCGTATTTTCTTGATAAATATCCAACTCCACCGCCAAGTGTTAAACCTCCAACTCCTGTTGTAGAAATTATTCCTGCAGGAACTGCCAATCCGAAAGCATGTGTTGCATGGTCCACTTCTCCCCATATATTTCCTCCACCAACTCTTACGGTTTTATTGGCAACATCTACACGTACAAACTTGAGACCAGATAAATCGATAACTAAACCATCATCACACAAGCCCAATCCACCTCCGTTATGACCGCCACCTCTTACAGCAACTAACAAGGCATTTTCTCTGCCAAAATTTACAGAAGCCATAACATCTGCAACATCTGCACACATCACAATCATTCCTGGATGTTTGTTTATCATTTCATTGTACGCTTTTCGTGTTTCATTATAGTTAGCATCTGATGGCATCACTATTTCACCTTTCAATTGTGAGGCAAACTCTTCGATTTTTGAAGTGTTTAAATCCTTTACTATTTTAGACATTGTTTTTTGGTTTTAATTAATTTACTCCAAAATTAGATATGAATACACACATGCTATTCTATATTTCATTCAAAAAACAATAATTTTAATTCATGGAGAATTTAGAAGATATTGTGAAGTAGATTCTTCTAATTATGTATTACTCACACTCTGTCTAATGTAAGTTGAAGGAAGAACACCAAAAGTTTCCTGAAAACATTTTGAAAAGTAAGCAGGACTATTAAAACCCGTATCATATGCAATTTTAGAAATATTTCCAATTTGTTTGTTTAATAGTTTAAGTGCCCTATTTAACCTATATTCTTTTATAAAAATATTAGGTGACTTGCCTGTTAAAGAAATCATGTTTCGATATAGTTGTGATTTGCTATATCCTAAATCCCTGCTAAAATCATCAACATTTAAAGTTGTACTACTCCATTCTCTCTCGGTATAATCCATCAAAATGTGTAGAAATTTCTCATCAGTTGGATTAAGCACATAAACAAATTTCTCATCAATAGAAATATTCAAATTCTCGTTTTCATACAAATCTTTAACTTCAGATGATACAACGATTTGCCCTTTAACAATATCGCATAAACGTTCAGCTATTTTTATGGTATCTTCAAAAATCCCCTCTTTTTCAGTTACTGGCGCACCAGCACTTAAGCCTATGCTTAATTTTATATCAGAATCATAAGTGTTATTGATTGTCTGTTTAAGTTTTGTTTGAATTTCTATAGCACATAATACGGCGTTTGTAACGGAATCAAATGAAGTTAAAAAGTAATCTAATTTTTGTTTAACAATGCTTCCCTTATATTTATTTAATGTTTTAACAATAGATTTGTTATGATTATAAATAACTAAATTTAATTGTTTTGATGCTGAATTTATTAATGATAATCTTTTTATTCCTGTTACTATTACTGTTCTAAAAGCCGGATCATTAATAATGTTGAATTCTGTGTTTTGTGATTTTTGAGGGTCTTCAATGCGACCTAAAAATGATTCTACTATATCATCATCTACTTCAATTATTCTATTAGGAACTTCGCCATGTGCTTTATCATGCATCTCTTTAATTGCATCTTCATTAGGTGCTTCAATTAAACAAAAAGCTGTTTTTCTTTTGCTGTCAAACCAATAAGTTAATCCTCTACAATTAAACTTATGCTGTATTTTTAAATCTTCTTGATGTAATTGTGCCACATTTTCAGCAGTTACTTCCTCTGAAACATCGTGACGATCCATGTATATTGGCATAACTTAAAATTTTACTTCTGATTTTTTTGGCTTCGGATATCCCCGTTTTTTTTTCTGGTCTCCATTTTAATTATTCATTTTTTGCATTGCAGCTTTTTTACCTTGCTCATAACGAATGTGCAATGGGCATTCTATGCTCCTTATCTACATTATGAATACCCGTTTTGACCTTAAATATAGCATAAATTTGTTTTTTATCCATTGCTGATTGTAGTATGAATTTCCTTTTATACATCTGCTAAATGGTTATAAAATGCTTTGTACATTATTCATATTGGCATTGGTTACATGCGTGTAAATTTCAGTGGTCTTACTTGAGTTGTGGCCTAATAATTCCTGAATATACCTCAGGTTGGTTCCTCGTTCTTATAAGTGCGAAGCAAATGAATGGCGTAGAGTAAGTACGGTCGCTGCTTTCTGAACTTCTGCAGCCATATTGGCCTGTGTGTATTTTTCCCGAATACTCAATTCATTGTACGGGTGTTGATCTGGACCTTCATTCAACCACGTTCCAGGCCGGTATTCCCGGTAGTAACGCTAAATGCTAAACGGTCGTAGCGCTCTCAATATTACTGGCATCGTACGACCAGGACTACGTTAGTAAAAAGGCTTGATTTATCAAGACATCTATATGCCGCCATGCTGCCTGCCACCCGCCTGCCGAAGGCATGGCAGGCAGGTTTGAGCTAATGTCAGACTGCGTGATCCGTTATCCTCTCAATACTATTCAGTTCTTTTCTCTTATTTTCATTTTCCTCTTCAAGATCAAAATCGTCTTGTAGCCCAAGCCAGAATTTGGCAGAATTCCCAAAGTATCTACTCAATCTTAGCGCTGTATCGGCAGTTATTCTCCTTCTTCCTTTGATGATCTCACTTATTCTGGTTTGAGGCAGAAAAGTATTCTTTGCTAATCTGTAGGCAGAGATATTGAGCGGATTGAGAAATTCTTCGAGTAAAATTTCTCCCGGATGTATGTTACTTAATGCTTTCATAGTGTTATTGTTAATGATAATCAATTTTTTCTACTTCAAATGCATTCCCATTATCCCAAATGAACATAATTCTCCATTGGTTATTAATTCTGATGCTATGATATTTTTTTAGTCTCCCACTTAATTTTTCAAGTCTGTTAGAAGGAGGGATTTTGAGATCTTGTAAGTCTTGAGAGTTATTTAACATTCTCAACTTTCGTCTGCCGATTTGTTGAATTTCACCAGGCATTTTTTTCGATCTAATGGCATTCCATACCTTTTCAGTCTCCTTGCTGCCGAAGCTGTGAATCATAACAACGTATTACGTTACTAACGCCAAAAGTAACTAAAAGGTTTCATATGTCAAAATATAAAGCCTGACGATCATTGTAAGGTAGCAGCCTCTGGGTGTTAGTGTATGCCTTGGGGGCTATGCACATCAACTTCGGGCATTCGTAACGAACTTTAAATCACTGGTGGAAAAGCACCAAACCATTATCACAAGGTACTTTGAAAATGGGTATACCAATGCCATAGCTGAAAATATGAACAGCAAAATCCAACGCTTTATTATGATTAACCAAGGAACTCGAGACAGGGACTTCTTCTACTTTCGATCAGCCAACTATTTCTCTTAGCGCCCCAAAATAAGATTTCCTTCGGAGGCGAAAGACAAAATATTCGGAACGAACAATTACGAAACGGCATTTTCGTATATGTCATGAATCTCATGTGCGCCATCATATCAACTCACTGCCGGGCGAACCGGAGTTTTTAGTTCTCCAACAACCACAGGAATACCGTTGATGTACATCACTACATCAGGTATTTTGGTTTCACGGGCGTGTATCTTGAACTGGTTGGTAATTATGTAAGTGTTATTCTTTAGGTCGCTGTAATCGATCAAGAGAATTTTAACGTGTTCACTTTTAGGACCAAAAGGCAAAGAATGTTCGTTTCGTAACCAGGTGGCAAATTCTTCATTTGCACGTACCTGACCAACATTGGCTACTGTGATTAGAATGGCTCTTAGTTTGTGAATGACTTCATCAGCATGATCAGGATTTCGTTCTATATCGGGATTTAAACGATATAGCGATTCTTTTAGCTCTTTTTCCAGCAGCACTTCTGTAATATCACGTTGCAGCAATTCGCTGGGTACGTAACGCCATTGGTCGGAATCGTAAAGGGCAACCGGTTGTTCTATTGCTGTGCCTGATTTTACTTCATTCAGGTTTACGCCAGTGAGCCGGTGAATCACAAAATATTCTACGCTATTTAATTCATTGAACCCCATACTCACGACACTATTTTGTTTATTTTTTCCAGAACTTCAGGAAAGCGCTCGTCAACCATCAATGGATGAATATGTGATCGAATAATTTCGTCTGAATATGGATTGGACATAATCATTGAGAGCTCTTCTTTAAGGAACGCCTTTACTTCTGTATCGGCCGTAAGAATGTCATCTACAATGCATGTTCTGTTATCGAGTACATAAATAATATCTTCAAAATCATGGCTGGTACGATGGTCACTGCCTCTGTTGTGGAAGGCTTCAAATTTGGTGGCTAAAAAATAGGGGGCTGAGAGTATTTTAACGGTTTCATCTTCTGCTTTTGTTTCCTGCAAATGATGAAAACCGGGTTTATACCAGCTA
This sequence comes from Bacteroidota bacterium, assembly GCA_022567155.1. GTDB lineage: Bacteria > Bacteroidota > Bacteroidia > Cytophagales > Cyclobacteriaceae > SZUA-230. The sequence goes on along the minus strand of JADFHN010000104.1, from coordinate 5,059 downwards.
TTGAAAGCGCCTATGGCACTGTCTTCGGCCGGCATGATGTCAATGAAAATGTCTTTGTATAAATAACTGCATATAGCATGTCCTTCGGGATCGGGTGAGAATCCGAGCGTAGCAAGTTTCTCCTGTATTTTTGCCCACTCAGCAAAACTTGTAAGTTGAATGGCCAGATCAATATCTCCTGTAGGGCGAACTTCATCCGCTGCTGCATCATCTGTGTAAAGGCTGATTACTGCACCACCAACAAATACCATTTGCGGAAGCAGATCCTTCAAGGCTTTTGCCACTTCAGCTACCGTTTTTATGTTGATGGTTTTATTCTCCATGCAAAATGCGTTCTTTCAGTTCTTTAACCGCCAATTCTTTTTCTCTTGCTCTGCCAACCCGTAATGCATCAGTCAGAGCCAGCAAGACATAGAATTTTTCATCCTGTATGGCAGCCATTGGTGCCGAAGAATAAAGCGGCACAATGCTTTGTCCTCTTACTTTACCTTTTGCCCAGGGCCATACATACGATTCGTTGCTAACAATGGTAGCGTTTAAAGGCGCTGCGGAATGGGCTGTGGGCATCCCTCTTACTACCGGGCCGGGCTTTTGAGGGAAAACGTATGTAAGCCCGTATTGCAGGAAATCCATGAATGCCAGGCGCATCACTTTTTTGCCCCTGCCATCCAGTAAGCCGGCATATTTAGAACGGGCTACCGACTGGCTCACTTCCGACTGGCTCATCTTCAACGATTCGGAAAGGGGTATTTGCTGCCAGCTTTCGCTATTTAGGGCAATGATCTTTAGTAGAACGACTACATCCTGCGGCTTCATGCTATATTGAATTTGTTTCATACTGTCATTTATTGCGTATCGCGATATGCGATATTACGTATAAATCAGTCACAGAGCAAGCTAAGTGGAGAAAAATATCGCGTATTGCGATAAGCGATATGTCAGCCCGGTATGTCATCCAATAAACTGTGTTTTAGTTTTTTTAAATTGCAGATGTAGGTGTCCAAATTGAGTCTGGCGGTGCCCAATTTAAGTCTGTCGGTGCCCAAATTGAGTCTCTTGGTGCTTGAATTGGGTCTGGCAGTCGTTGAATTGGGCCTGGAAAAGGAATTATTATATTCTTTCAGTATTAAACCCTCAACCTATAGCTATTACCACAAACGCTCTTGATAACATCTCCCATTTGGAACTCAGGGAGTGATAAACCTAAATTATTTTAATTATCAGGCAAATTTAGCACTTGACAAATTAAATGATCTGAATTAAGAATTTCGAATCAAAAAGCCCGGTGAAATCCAGGATCTTACCAGTCCAGAAAAGTTTCCACTTTAAGTGGTACATCCATGTGCTCAACAATGAGCTCAAATCTTCGTTGCTCTTCTGTCTTAAATTTTTCCTGATCGGGGTAAAGTTTCCTGATTATCTCTTTAGAAAGATCATCGCTATGGGCAGCCTCGAAGTCCTTGAAAACGATGGTAAACCGAAAATCCCAGCGGGATGATTCTCCCGTATGATATAAGGGATAGACTGCCGAAAAGTTAATTATCTCACCTCGATCTTTCAATTCAGTCAAGATGGGGTAGTGGTTCTTTTTGTAGAGTTGCAGAAATTCATCAAAATAGCCCCACTTAATTTTATAATAGTAATCTACGGTGTATCCTTCTTGATCCTGGGCAAGGCAGGGTTCAGTTGAGGTTATTAAGTAAAACCCAACCAAAAGTAAAAACAGGAGAAAGGGTGACTTATTTTTCATGATAGCGATGTTTAGTTCTTACTTATATCGAGTTGCTAAAATACGCCGTTGGCTCTTTCTTTGCAATTCCACTGAGGTACGATTAAACCCAAAATTCAAAACGGATTTGATAAACAGGGGGCTAAACCACACCGCCGCTTAATCCTGTAGTGGTTGACCGGAAACGCGGCAACCAGAAACGTTTCAGGTAATACATATTTAATGATACACATCCCATAACATCCGGTTTATGATCCCCGCCCAGATGTACGTACGGTGATAGCCCGCCCAACGGAAAAGCTAAGAGGCGGGGCGGGTTCCCAAACAACTTAAGCTTCCAATCCACGATAAAGGTAATATTTATTGATTATTTTCAGGATACCACTTACCTGCCATGCCTGCATAGCGAATGCTGGCAAATGTTACTTCTCTTTATTTTCTTTTCTTCTCCTTATAAAGTCAAATACTTTTTCCGAGTTTAGCAAAAGGTCTCCGAGTGTTCCTGAAGTATTTACGATGGCACTGAAAACGATGTTGGTGTCAACAATAATCTTCACTCAATAAATCTTTTTTTATTTTTCTCCCACCATTCTTTGTTAACTTCTCTTGCAAGTTTGTCGACATCCTTCTGTTTAGCCTTGCTTTTTGAAGTCACTTCTTTATATCTCAGAAAGTCAAGAAGTCTTTGTACACCTTTTGTGTCAACGGAGGAAGGAAACCTTATGATTATCTCTTTATCTGTTCGTTCAATTAGCATGGTTGTACTTTTTTTTAAAGATACGGAATTTTAGGCCAATGGTTTACGTGTCTTGCAATAGCTGCCAGCGACCTTGATAAAATGAGTTTTAATTCATTTTATTTTTTTGTTATGTGTTTTATTTAATATCTATTTTTTTGACAGAGTTTGGATGTTGCCTACTCATAATACTGCATCTTTCTTCTTATTTCCACAAATCTGGGTTCTTCATAAAGTGGTTTGAAAAGGGGGTCCGCATGCACCATATATGCAAAAGAATACTCACTTTTTTCCTGAGCTTTTTCGAGCCAGGTCAAAGTTTCATCAACGTTACCCTGCACTGCTGAGATCATTGCCATGGCTAGATTCACTTGATGTGCACCTGAAGCTATTCTCCTTTCTAATTCCAGACGGTATCGTTCACTTTCCACTTTATTGCCAAGCATATAGTACGAATTGGATAAATATGCCACATTGTAGTGGATAGGAATTTCGTCCGATTCAAATGCTTTTTCAAAGTATTTTAGCGCTTTTGTAAATTGACCGTCATGATAATAACTTAAGCCAACGAAAAAGTGGAAAAATGGGATATCCATAACTTGCAGGGCTTCTTCATAAAGTGCCTGTGCCTTTTGCATTTCTCCCTCTATCATATGAATACTTGCTCGATCCCAGAAAATAAATATATTTCCAGGATCAACCTTTCTTCCAAGATTTGCATATTCTTTAGCTTTTTGAAGGTCACCAAGTGCAACATAAGTGGACACAACAGTGCAGATACAATAATTAGTTGGTACTCTTGGCCAGGAATTCAATGCTAAAGCATACTCCACATCCTTTTTAGCATCACGAATCAAGCCTTTTACATAAAGGTTCGAATGAGCCCTGACCAGGTAAATGTCAGAACTTTTTGGGTTCAGGGCAATTGATTTTTCAATGTAAGGAGTGGTTATACTTACTGTTTCTGATGTTGATCGGTTACCCCCAAACCATGATCCAGTTTGAAAATCTAAGATAAAAGCCAATAACGTATAGGCCTGTGAATAATTAGGATCAAGGTCAATTGCTCTTTCCAACATCTCAATACTTTTAGAAAATCCTTCTGGTGTCAGACTCATAAATTCAGCTTTTGATTTTAAGAATAAATTAAAGGCTTCTCCATCTATGGTGTTTGGTTTTTCCAGAGACTTCTTTTCATCTGAGGTAAGTTTTATGTTCAGGCTTTTTGCAACTTGTTTTGCGATTGATAATTGTATAGAAGGCGCATTTTTCATCACTTCATTAAAAGTCTCGTTCCATATTCTTTCTTTTGAATGTGGGTTGAAAAGTTCTATGGAGAGTCTAATGCTATCCCCGAAGATCCTGGAACTTCCAGAGATTAAATAATTGACGTTTAATTCATTTGCTATAGCGATATATGATATTGAAGGATTTTTGTATTGAAATGATGTGGTAAATGCCGTTACTGTAACTGTTTTGATTTTTGCCAGTTCATCGATGATTTCCTGAGTCACTCCATCGGAGAACCACTCCTGGTTTTCATCTTTTGAATTAAGATTCACAAGAGGAAGAACGGCAATCGATTTTTCAATTGTATCAGAGGATTCAATCTCTGACTCATTAAGAGGAAAATTTGATAATTTATAAAACATTAAAGCCCCCACCATCAGGACAGGTATCCACAATAATCTCATATTCCTTTTGGACAGCAGGGATGTGGATTTTTTGATACTTCCTTTCCCTTTCATGTCCTTTATGATGGGTATTGTTAGCTCATCGTTTGATATCGCATACAATGTGATATCTCTTTCAATATTGTTGAATGTAAATTCACCAATTTTAACCGTATTGAATTCCGGGTGATTTTTTATCAGAACATAGATATCAGAACTAATCAATACGGAATTCGCGACACCCATTGATTCAATACGCGAGGCGATATTTACACCATCCCCAAAAATATCATGGTCTTTACGTACTATTTCTCCAACATGAATACCTATTCGTAGCGGCACATAAGGTTCTTCTCTCAGATTCTTTTGTATGCTTATTGCACATTTTATTGCGCTTACAGCACTTTTGAATAACATGAGACACCCATCGCCATAAGCCTTCACAATTTCACCATCAAATTTTTCTGACTGAAGTTTAATAACTTCTTCAAAGTGCTTAAGCTTTAATAATGCCTGATTCTCATCTTCTTGCATCATCGAGGAGTATCCAACGATATCTGCATAAATGATTATGGAAATGAGCCTGTCAAGATTATCCATAAAGTATTATGGTCCTTAATTATTTATCAAGGTAATTAAATTGATTGGATAAGTCAAATTTTATCTAATAGCTCTAAATAAGACTTGGGATGTTTAATATCAATTACACATAACGAATGGCTAATAGGAACACTATGCCTTTTAGCCACATTATGGGTTCCTGTTTTTAACTTAAATGTAACGCTAATTTGTATTTTATTATCAATACAATGTATTTTTTTGTTACGTTTAGCCAATTTCAAAATGGTCTAATGGGCTGCGAATATTTTTCATGCCTGCATGGGTTATATGCGTGTAAATTTCAGTGGATAATTTTAAAAG
>JADFHN010000028.1 GCA_022567155.1 Bacteroidota bacterium | reverse complement strand
TCTCTTTTGTGCCGGACATGGGTTAAAGGTAAACAGAATAAAAAATATGTTACAGATGTGTTTACCTTTTAAACAGGAGTGGTACAAAAAGGTGATAATAAAAATCACACCATTATGAAAACTCTTGTTCTATTTTTGTTGACCATCTTTTCAATATCTGTTTCAGGGCAAACCGTATGGGTAGCCGATAATAATTTCAATGCGCCTACCGGGTCAAATGTATTTTCCACTATTCAGGCGGCAGTAAATGCTGCTGCCCCGGGGGATATTATACAAGTGCAGCCCAGCCCTACTACCTATGGTAATGTGAGTATTAACAAACAACTTACCCTTATGGGTATTGGCTTTAATGTTGATAAGGACATTCCTTTAACTTCAATTGTGGGGAATATCACCTTAACCAACACACCCGATAACACTAGTGATGCAGACGGAACTAGAATAATAGGATTGCAATTCAATATTCTAAACCTGGCGCCAAATACCGGCCCTGCCTTTACCCTGGAGAACATTCTTGTTCAAAGTTGCCAGTTAACATCATATATATCAGCAGTGGGGGATTACTCCCCTACAGACGGCCTGGAAGTCCGTGATTGTTATTTTGCAAGCACTTTAAGTATTAGAACATATTTACCTCTTGATAATGTTGTTATTAGAAACAATTTATTTTTAGGCAGAATCGAATTTCGATCAACCACTGCTGGCAGTAATATTATAACCAACAACATCCTTTACGATGGCATTTACATTGTTGCCGAGGGCACGGCTACCATCATTAGTAATAACAATTTTATGGGCGCTTCAGGTACAGAAACAGCCTTTAATACTAAATTGAAAGACTGCCTTGTGTCCAATAATATATTCTATGGCTCAACACCAAGTATTAGTACAGGTGGCACTACCTCCAGTGCATTTGAAAGGAATGCTTTCACCAATAATTTGGTGCACTCCACCGGTGATGATACTATGCCCCCAACAGGTGGCGGGGTAGGCAACTCGGGCTCCGGCAACATTATTGCAAACCCTGATTTTGTAGATATGCAAATGCTTAACACGTGGTCAAGTACTTATGATTTTACTTTACAAGGCGGTTCCCCGGCTATAAATGCCGGTACCGATGGCACGGATATAGGCATCACGGGTGGCTCTTACCCGATAACAGGCACCAATTTCGCCCTGAAAACCACGGCTGCCCCGGTAATTCAGATACTGAATACTTCAACGGTAATCAACCCCGGTGATGACCTGCCGGTAAGGATAAAAGCAAAGAGTAATTAATTCTTTTCAAAACGAGTAGTTTATAATGGAATTAAGGGATATCTAATATATACTTAGAATGATTAAATTAACCGCAATGGTTGCCAGGCATAAAAGCGCAAAGGTCGCAAAGACTTGGTGTTCTCTGCGCCTTCTTAGCGCTCTTTGCGGTTATAAAAATGGGATAGTCATCATATTTTATGTCATTACAGCCCTGCCATTGGCTGGCCAACCAAATATTACCAACGCAGAGTATTTTTTTGATAATGACCCGGGCGTAGGAAGTGCAACCCCTTTGTCATTTACGCAGGGAACAAGTTTTGATATCTCGCCCAGTTTAACCCAGGGCCTGGCTTCCGGAATGCATACCCTAAGCGTGCGTGCCAAAGACGCAACCGGGGTTTGGGGCTTAGCCGAAAGACGGCAATTCTATATTCCGGCAGGAACTGCTTCTGATCCCCCTCCGGCAGATATAACCACTATGGAATATTATATTGATAATGACCCGGGCCATGGCATGGCCACAACTATTATTATTACAACCGGTGGCCTGGTGGATTTACCCAATGAGATTATTGCCGCCTCCGCACTGCCTCAGGGGTTTCATACACTGGGTATCAGGTGCATGAATACCGATGGTGTATGGGGGATTGCCGAGAAACGAACGTTTTACGTTGCCCCATCATCTACAATTCCACAACCTCCGGGCGATATCGTTGAACTTGAATATTTCTTTGACAACGACCCTGGGTTTGGCAATGCAACTTCGCTAACCATATCAGCCGGCCAGGTAATCGACATTAACCCCCTGATCCCGGAATCGCTCTCAGCAGGTCACCACACTATATCTGTAAGGGCAAAAAATACTGATGGTGTATGGGGGATTGCTGAAAAACGAACAATATATATTAATCCAACCGTTGCCGGTAGTCCTATTCCGGATATTACCAAAATCGAGTATTATTTTGATGGCGCTGACCCCGGCATTGGCAATGGTATTGACCTGCCCATTACTCCCGGACAGGTTATTGACCTGAATACTATTGATGTTCCAACCTCGCCATCATTAGTTGATGGCGAACACTACATCACTTTCCGGGCGCAAAATGGTGATGGTGTCTGGGGGGTAGCAGAAACGAGTACATTCGACGTGTTGGATGATTGTAACCAGCCGGTTGTTGATTTTAGTTACCAGCTTGCCTGTGCCGGAGAACCCGTTCAGTTTATCGATAACAGCACAACCATCCAGCCGGATGCACAATACCGGTGGTACTTCAATGGCGACAACGTGGCCGATGATTTTACCTCGGGTAATACATCATTCACTTTTAACCTGCCGGGTACTTATGATATTGGCCTTGCAGTGTCGCAGGGTACTATATGTTATGACAGCATTGGTTATCAGATTACCATTAAACCCAAACCGGTCGTTTTATTCAGTGTATCCGGATTACTGACCGATTTCCCTACCAATTTTGAGGCAGCATTTAGCAACGTGGATCCTGCCGCCACCTGGGAATGGGATTTTGACAATGATGCCAACATTGATGATAATACGGTCGGTAGTACCAGCTACACTTATACTACTGCGGCCACCTACACTGCAGTGGTACGTGTAACGGACGGCCTGGGTTGTGAAACAAGTTATTCACAAATCTTTGTAGTTGGTGACGGGTCTGGCGGAGGCGGGGGTACTCCGGTGGCTGATTTTCTGGCCAATGTCGTTTGCGAAAGTGAAACAACTCAGTTTTTAGACATTTCAAGTAATATTTCTCCTACAGCCTTGTATAGCTGGGATTTTGAAGATGATGGGATTGTGGATGATAACACCTTTGGTACAACGAGCTATACTTACCCTAGCCCTGGTGATTATACAGTAAAACTTTCCATAGATGTAGGAGGAGGGATTATCAAAGAGAAAACCAAACAGGTAACCATAAAACCAATCCCAGTCACTTCTTTTACAGTTGCTGATATTTGTGATGGGGAAACGGCAAATTTCATAGATGCCACTTTGGGATTATACACGGGAGGCGTTTATAACTGGGATTTTGACGGAGATGGCGTCATCGACAGCAACGATACGGGGGATGTAAACTTTACATTTTCCCAACCGGGTACGTATTCAGCTCTTTTGCTGGTTGATAACGGTTCGGGATGTTTTGCTTCGTTTACAAAACAAGTAAAGGTTATACCCGTACCTGTGCCTGATTTTGACATATCTGGCGGTTGTACCGGCGCTTCAGTGGTTTTCTCAGATATGTCTGCAGGTATAGCGGTAGGCGCCAATTACAGTTGGGACTTTAATGGGGATGGGACAGAAGATTCGAATCTGATTACCGGAATCACATTTGTATTTGATACGGCCGGAATATTTCTATCCAGATTAACCATTGACAACGGTACAGGGTGTCTTACACTGATTGAGAAGAATGTAGAAATTACAGAAACGTCAGTTGCCCTGTTTGATGTGTCTGACGGCTGTTCCGGTCAGGCTATCCGGTTCACCGACCTATCATCAGGTAATTTATCCAATGCGATATATTCCTGGGATTTTGATAATGACGGTATCACTGATTCGACTACAGTAGGTGATGTAACATTTATATATACAAATCCGGGCGCTTATACTATTTTACTAAAAGTTGAAACGGGTAACCAGTGTGTTTCTACCTATATTAAAACCGTTAATATACAGCCTGTTCCCATCCCGCAATTTTTAATTGCAGGCGGGTGTTCCGGAACTGAATTTATATTTTTTGATGAATCAACCGGCATTGGCGATGCAGCGGTTTATTCCTGGGATTTCAATGGCGACGGAGTTGAAGACAGTAACCAGCAGGGAGATGCTTTTTATACATTTAATGTTCCGGGGACCTACAACGTATCACTCACAATTGATAATGGCGTGGAATGCATTACAGTTGTAACACAGTCAATTGATGTTTCTGAGATACCCATCCCGGATTTTGAGATCATATCCGAATGTTTCGGGCTCCCATCCGTTTTTATTGATTATTCTGCAAATGTAAGTGTAAATGCGCTTTATTCATGGGATTTTGACGGCGATGGAATTGTGGATGATAATACAGCTGGGAATACAACATATACGTACACGGAATTAAAACCCATGGTTGCTAAACTTATCATCGATAACGGCCTGGGTTGTGTAAATTCGGTGGATGTAATTGTGGACTTTAAGAATGCGGCAGCGCCCGATTTCAAAGTCGGAAATGCATGCCTGAATGTGGAAACCGTATTTACGAATTTATCTTCTGAATTGGCTACAGGTGCCATTTATAGTTGGGATTTTAACGGCGACGGCCTTGAAGACAGTGCCACTCCTGGAAGCACTTCATTTGTGTACGAGGCACCGGGTACGTATGCAGCAAGTCTTACCATTTTCAATGCGGACCTTTGTTCGGCAACAAAAACCATTCAGGTGGAAGTTTCGGAAATTCCAGGTATTGATCTGGGTGAAGATGTTCAGCTGTGCACCGAAGGCACCGTTACACTCGATGCCGGGGCAGGGTATGCTTCCTATTTCTGGATAGGAGGATCCACGAATCAGACATTGACGGTAGATATCTTCGGGGAATACTGGGTTTCGATTACCGATGTAAAGGGCTGCTCAAATATTGACACAATTCAGGTCAGACTTAAAGATTTGCCCGGGGCTGTATTTGAGTATCAAATTTCTTACTCGCCTTTAGACGGAATCATTGTTCAATTTGAGAATCTGAGCACGAGCGCCGATACCTGGGCATGGGATTTTGGCGACGGAGGCGTGTCCAATGAGGCATTCCCGTCACATATCTACGCTGATTTTTCGTTTTACGAAGAAACCCCCTATCAGATATGCCTTACCGCATCTGATGTTTGTGGAAAGTCAGATGTGTTTTGTACCGACATTTTACTTTCGCCACTGGCGCTAATAAACGACAGAGAACAATCGGGAATCACCATTTATCCTAATCCCGGAAGCGGTGTATTTATGCTGACAAATATGGAGAATCCTGAGAATATAGAAGAAATTATCATCCTGAATACAAGCGGGAAGATGATAAGGCAAATCAAACCGGCTAATCCACAGACGGGTATTTTCGAAATTGATATTAGCAACCAGGTTTCGGGGATGTATTTCATTCTGATAAAAAATGGAGAAAATCAAATAATTAAAAGAGTTATACTAAATAAAGACCAATGAAAGCATATTATAAAATCAGTGTATTTATTTTAATACTGCTTCCGGCAGGTTGTGAGATCATCGGTGAAATTCCGGAACTGTCCTTTTTTCTGAATAAAGAATGGCGACTTGAATCAGTATCGGTAAACGGATCGGACGTAGTGGATGTGGATATATCCGGATACAGGATCCGGTTGAATAAGGATTTTACATTTAACGAAACCGGTATTGAGGGAGCCGAAAATAGTGGCATATGGCAACTGGATAATAATGCCACCATCCTGGCAATGGAGTATGAAAACGGGGTGGAAATAAAGTACCTGATCATTGACCTGCAAATCCGGCAACTGGTCTTACGCGTCATACAATCTGAGGAGAAAATCGGTTCGCTCGATATTCTATATAATTTGGTTCCTGTGAAGATTTAAACCTGGGAATATGAAAAAGCTTGTAACAATTATCTTTTTTATCTTGTGCTCATTGGAAATAACTGCACAGATGACCGTGGGGCCAAGATTAGGAATAAATTTTTCAAAACATAATTCGGGGTCGCTTTATGAAATTTGGAAAACGGGAACCATGATCGGGGGCGTTTTAAATATTCCGATTAAAAATGATCTGGCATTGCAGGCCGAATTGCTGTTGACACAAAAAGGATACCTCGAACAATATAACGGCAACGAAGCATTTGACGAGCTTATAAGCACATATCTTGAAATACCGGTGTACGCAAGTTACACACGTGATTTCGGACGTTTCAAACCGTTCGTCAATGCCGGTCCTTATTTCGCCTGGTGGAAATCAGGGAAATATCAGTCAAAGCTTGAAGGTCAGCAACTGATCGTTGAAGAATACGAATTTACGGAGAATTATGATCAGGACGGATATAAAGACAACCGGTTTGATTATGGTGTTTCTGTCGGTCTTGGTATATTATATGACCGGATCGGCGCTGCAGGTAATATTGTTCTTGATTTGAGATATAACAAAGGTCTTATGCCTGTGAGCTCATTGCTGAATGAATCGGCAGATTATACACCGAGGTATAATTCTACGTTTACCCTCTCACTGGCCTATATGTTTTATCTATAGATCAAAATGCAACCACTTGGAGATGGTGGAACCCATCCAGTAATTTGATATTAATCAAAGCTTTTCGACAGATCTTTACCTGTAAAGTACCAACACGACGAATCTCTACATATGGGGTTTCCTGTTTTAAGATATACGTATAAGGTGTGTTCAATATAAAATGGCATCTGCAAATCTTTAGATTTCCATTTCTCATTTACTTTTCGTAAAATGAAATGGACAGACAAATAAAATGAAGAAGGTGTAACCATTTTGATACTCTTTAGTATCCAATCAGGAATTACAATCAAAAAGAAGTTATAACGATTTGATGATAACAGACGAAGTGTTGATGACCGCAGTAAAAAGTGGAAACCTGGACAAGGCTTCGGATTTGTATAACAGGTATAGCAAAAGACTATATAACTATTTTGTAAAAATATCACTTGATAGGGATGCCGGCTATGATATGATGCAAAACACGTTTCTCAGGTTGATCAAGTACAGGCATACCTATGATCAGGATAAACCGTTTCAGGCCTGGATCTATCAGATCGCAAGAAACGTTTTTGCAGATCATTTACGGAAAAACAAAGTACTGTATTCTGATTATCAACAAGTGGAGAACTTAGGAGAGTTGGACAGCAGTGAATCGGATGAAAAGTATGAACAGGAAAGATTGCTAGACAAATCGCTTGCAAAATTATCAGATGAGGCACGGGAAATACTTGTAATGAGCCGGTACCAGAATATGAAGTATGAAGAGATAGCGGAAACCAGGGGTATAACGGTAGCAGCAGTAAAAGTGAAAGTACACAGGGCAATAAAAAAATTGCGGGTTTATTATTTCGAATTGGAGAAAATTTAAAAAATACTTTAAATGGAGACAGAAAAAATGAGAAGTCTTATGATAGATCATATTGATGGAATACTTACGGGAGAATTGAGAATTTATGTAGAAAACCACATCAACAGGAACCCGGATGCCAAAAAGGAATTTGATCAATTGAAAGAGCTGATCACGGCAATTGATAATAATGTAGATATTGAAGTTCCTAAATCAGGAAAGACCGATTTTTTAACCATGTTGGAGGAACAAAAAAATGATACGAATAAGGAAAAAATCCCAGTTCAGAAGAAAAGCAAAATAGGTGCGCCCAGATCGCGATCTATTAGTATCAGTAAAAATTTTTATAGGATAGCGGCTGCGGTAACGCTATTGGTAATAGGATATTTTGGAGGAATGATGCTCCATACAAACAAAAAGGAAATGGAAGCTCTGCGGATGGAAATGAATGAAACACGGGAATTGATGATGATGTCCATGATGAAAGAATCTTCCGCGAGCGGGCGGTTGAAAGGTGTGCTGGCAAGTTTTGAGATCACCGATGCGGATGATGAAATACTGAATGTGTTGATTCAAACGATGAACAATGATAATAACATCAATGTGCGGATAGCTGCAGTGGAAGCTTTAGGAAAATTTGCTGCAAATGATCGCGTGCGGAAAGCTTTAATTGAATCGCTTGGAAGGCAGGAATCCCCGGCTGTTCAATTGAAATTGATTGCACTCCTGGTTCAATTGCAGGAAAAACGCGCAGTAGAACCGCTACAGAAAATTATCAATAACAATGAGGTAATTCCTGCGGTGAAGGATGAAGCCCAATATGGAATTTTTAAACTTATGTAAAAACTCAAATATTCATTAAACAGACTAAAATTTTAAAACAAGATAGCAATGAAAAACACAGGATTAATTACAGCAATGATCACATTATTTGTTCTTACGAATGCATTTGCCCAGGAATATAAAATAAAAGTGAGTGGAAGTAAAACACTTAATATCAAAGATGTAAACAAGGTGAATGTTGAAGGATATGAAGGCAGTGAAATCATATTTACGACTGTTGAAAGGCGAAGTTCGCGGTCGGAGCGGGCGGAAGGGCTTACGGCAATCGGGGCATTGGGCCTCCAGGACAATACCGGGATCGGTCTTTCTGTAAAAGAGAGTGGCGAAGTGATTGAAGTACAACCCATGTCGAAGCGTTCAGGTGGCAGGTATCTGATAAAAGTCCCGTCAAATGTTAAGATTTATTATGAGCACAGCTCAAACTACGGAAGTAAATTCAATGTAAGCAATATTAGTTCTGAAATTGAAATTTCAACAAATTATAACAGTATCAACCTGGAAAACGTCACCGGACCCATGACGATTAATACAGTGCATGGGAAAGTAGAGGTAGTTTTTTCTACTGTGAATCAAAGTAATCCCATTTCTATCGTTTCGATTCATGGATTGATCGACGTAAGCCTGCCTGCCAATACAAAGGCAAATATCCGAATGAGTTCCGGATGGGGAGAAATTTATACCGATTTGGATATAATTTTTGACCAGACTGCCAATGAAATGCGTTCAAATTCCACAAAAGTATCGGGAAAACTTAATGGAGGGGGGGTAACCATCGACCTTTCCACGTCGCATAGCAACATATACTTACGCGAGAAAAAATAATCTGAATTTGAAGGGTTGCTGAAGGTTAGCAGCCCTTTTAACATTTTAAAATCATTCAGCTATGAAAAGGATTGTTTTACTCATATGCCTGATAACAACTGAAAATCTTGTTTTGGCACAAACAAGAATGGAAGAAAAAATTAATATTGAAAAAGGCCAGACTGTATTATTTCGATTTGATTATACGAATCTTATCAATGTAAGGGGGTGGTCTGAGAATTATATTACAGTTCGCTCCAATGTACTGATTAATATAGGGAAAAATGACAATGCATGGGTGGTAGATGTACAAAAATCAGAGGATGAAATGAGAATAACTGGATATATAAAGGACAGGGAGCGTCTGCCTGAAATAATAACGATCAGAAAAGACGACCAAACCTACTATTTTGATACGGACGATTGGAATAGCCCTGAGTTAAAAGATTTTTATGAACTGCATGGCCGGGAAGGGTTTAAATGGATGTCGCACGGGTTGGCATGGGAAATTGATATTGAAATCATGGTGCCTGCCAACATTCGCCTTGAAGTAGTATCAAAACATGGCCTTATTGATATTGAAAAATTTAACGGACCAGTAAGAGCCGAATCAACTCATGGGGGTATTGATATTTCAATTTCCTCGTCAGGTAATGATAAATTCAATCTAATGACTAAATGGGGGGGCATCTATACGGACCTTGATTTCAATTACACAAAAAAGTCATTTCCCCAAAAAAGCGAATGGAATAATGTGATCTGTTCGTTGAATGACGGTACGGGAGTACTCATTGAACTCAAATCAAGACATGGAAATCTGTATTTACGTGAGGAATAATGAAATACCTGTTGATTACATTGATGGTTACCTGTATGTTCAGTTTTTGGGGTTTTTCACAGGAATTCACCTACCCACTTAATTCAACAAGCAGTTTACTGATTTCGATTGATGTCAGCAATACCCGGCTTGAAATTGTCGGACATGATAAAAATGAGATAGTAATCAAATATCTGGGCGGAGCGGAGGTACCTGATGAACGGGCAGCCGGCTTAGAAATTGTTACGGCAGAAAAAGACAATACCGGACTTGGACTGTTTATAAAGGAAGAAAAAGATATAGTTCGGATCATCAAACAAAATATCCATAAAAAGGCATATTATATTATGCAGGTTCCCTCTACAGTAAGTATTGAGATCAGGGAGACTGGATGGCATGGCATGGAATTCAGGTTATCTGGAATCAACGGTAATGTATCTGTTATAGCAAGTCACTCAAATATATTTGTAAATAATATGGGTGGTAAGATACATGCAAAAACAGTTTCAGGTTCGGTTTATGCGGAATTGGGTAGCTGGCCGGAACTGATAAAGCATGAATTGTCAACGGTGAGTGGACTGGTCGAGATAATCATTGATAAAGATGCAAGAAATAGCTTAAAATTAAATACTATATCGGGTGTTATTATAACTGATTTTGATCTTGCACAAACTATAAAATACAAAGGTGCAACATTGATACGGGTAGGGAGAATCAAAAAAGCGATAAAACTGCTCAATGGTGGTGGAGGATGGTTGGAAGCAAGTTCAGTAAGCGGTAGCATCAAAATCCGTTTACAGTAGAAAATTACACCTTTCATATTCTGATCCTCATTACCGGAAGTTAGCCGGCCGTTCAGTCAACCTCACAGCGTGCTCAATCCAGATACATTACCTTCACATACATACTTTTTAGCCATGTGCAAAGTACAAGGTCAAGCGGCATCCTGATCAGTGCTGTACAGTAAGGCTTTGGTAACGACTGGCAATAAGAATCTCAATTTAAGACCGTCATCTGACCACGCCACGGCTGTTCAGAATCTGTCGTTTGCTACATGATTAATACGTACAGATCCTTCATTGCACTCAGGATGACGACTTTGGATTGGAGGGTAAAAGATCCTTCACTCGTGACTGCTTGTAAGAACGAAGCTCAGGCATGATCATGGCAAATGGAATTACTGGTGT
Organism: Bacteroidota bacterium; assembly: GCA_022567155.1. Classification (GTDB taxonomy): domain Bacteria; phylum Bacteroidota; class Bacteroidia; order Cytophagales; family Cyclobacteriaceae; genus SZUA-230. Next base: position 33,763 of record JADFHN010000028.1, on the reverse strand, counting down.
CGGGTAACCAGGTTTAGTTACAAATAACCAGATAACGTGTAATAATTGTCTTAATTATTTGTATGTACATACAATACAACTATTATTGCATATATGAACGACAACGATTCTAAATATTCCGGATGCCTGTATTACTCATCCAATACACTTGGCCGGGTGATGACCCGTATGGCGGAGGAAGAGTTTTCCATTACCGGGCTAGCGCCGTCTTATGCATTCCTGCTGATGAGTGTAAATGACAAGCCAGGTATTCAGCCTGGTGAGCTAAGTGAGCAAATGCAACTAAGTCCCTCTACTGTAACCCGGTTAATTGAAAAAATGGAGCATAGAGAGTATGTAACACGTAAAACTAATGGAAAATTTACGAAAGTATATCCTACGGAAGAAAGCCTGAAACTGGATATGAAAATTAAAAAAGCCTGGAGAAACCTTTATAACAGATACACGACATTATTGGGTGAAGGAAAGGGCGATGAGCTTACTGTACTGGTTTATGAAGCATCCAAAAAACTTGATTTTTAATATTTATATTATATAATAATTGTATGTACAAGCAAATATATAAAATACTATGAAAACGAACAAAATAGGTATTTTGGGCTCTGGAGTAGTAGGACAATCTCTCGGAAGTGGATTTATTAAGCATGGTTACCGGGTAATGGTAGGAACCAGAAATGCTGCCAAACTTTCTGAATGGAATGAAACGGCAGGTGAAAACGGCACTGTTGGTAGTTTCGCCGAAACAGCGGCTTTTGGTGACATTATCGTGCTCGCAGTAAAAGGTTCGGCGGCAAAAGAAGTGCTTGAACTGGCGGGCACTGAAAACCTTAACGGTAAAACCATAATTGATGCATCCAACCCCATCGAAGATACACCACCGGAGAACGGTGTACTGAAGTTCTTTACCAACCTGGATGAATCGCTAATGGAGCAACTTCAAAATGCTTTTCCTGCTGCGCATTTTGTTAAAGCCTTTAACAGCATTAATTCCGCATATATGGTAGATCCCCCTTTCGAAAGTAAACCGACGATGTTTATTTGTGGTAACGATGGAAATGCCAAAAAAACGGTGATAGAAATACTGGATCAGTTTGGCTGGGACATTGAAGATATGGGTAAAATAGAAGCTGCACGGGCTATCGAACCACTTTGCATGCTGTATTGTATTCCCGGAATTCGGGAAAACAGGTGGACACATGCCTTTAAACTTCTGAAACTTTAAATATACTAAATGTTGAATGTTGAATGTTGTATGTCTGACCTTGCCTGAAATAGGTTGACCACTTAAAGTCAATTTATATGAAAGCAAACATCAAATTAATTAGAAAGCATCGAATGTATTCTGAAGAGTTTAAGAAACAACTTGTTTCGGAATTTGAAAGTTGAAAGATTAGTGCTCCACAATTAGAAAAGCTTCATGTAATTAGTAACAGAAGCATTTACTGTTGGATTTATAAATACTCTAACTTTAACGAACAAGGTTATAGAATAATGGAGATGAAAGAAAGCAGTACTTCAAAGATTAGGGATTTAGAGAACCGTATCAGGGAACTGGAGTGAGTTGTAGCCAGAAACAAATCATGATTGACAATTTGGATAAGATGATAGAAATAGCCAAAGAAGAATTAGATATCGATCTGAAAAAAAACTTCAACACCCTACAATCGCCTGGTTCCGGAAAAACCAAAATAAAATAAGCTGTTCAATGAATCAGTTATATAATACCGTTGGCATAAGCAAGCTGTACATCAGTATGCTTAAAGACAAGCTGTTTTTGACCATCAGTTAGAACAACTGGAGTTGGAAGCTGATGAGTTGCGTAGGGAACATCCCGGTTGTGGGGTTGAAAAGATGTATTATACACTGAAGCCTGATTTTATTGGCAGAGATCGTTTTGTGGATACATTCATGCAGCTTGGTTATAGAGTGCACAAGTATAAAAACTGCAAGCGTACTACCATCGCCTCAAAGATATATTATCTTAACCTGATCAAAGGCATGCGTATCACAAGTCCTTCTATTGTATGGCAGTCGGACATCACTTACATAGATGTGGGTGATAAATTCTACTATACAGTCTTTATTTTGGATGACTACACATGAAAGATCGTAGGATATCAGGTGTCTGATTATATGCGGGCTTCAGCTAATAAAAGCGTTAATGATGGCACTCAAAGATTGCCAGGCGCCTCAGATACATCATTCTGATCGAGTCTCAGTCAATATAACTACAAGGAGTATATATCGCTGTTAAAGCAAAATGGATGCTCAATAAGCATGGGTCTAACAGCACAGGATAATGCCTATGCAGAACGTATAAACAGAACCATTAATGAAGAATATTTAAACTACTGGAAGCCACAACACTTTCAGCAAATACAGAGATATGTTAAAAAAGCAGTTGATAACTACAACAATAAAAGAGCTCATAAAAGCTTGGGCTATCTAACCCCAATACAGTTCGAGCCTAAATGGACTATGTATGGACTCAAACAAAGACCATTGATGACTATATTTGATAATGAAATTAATGTCTATAACGAAGAAATAACAAAGCTCTAAGAAAAAAGGGACAGAGAACCTTCACGCATAAGTTTGGCCGAAATGCCTTAACAAGAGCGATATAACAAACTTAAACAGGAAAGTAAGAAATTTAAAAATGCAATCATCATGTCGGCTTACAAGGCTGACACAGCCTGGTACAACATCATTACAGTATTTTATAAAGGTGCAAAAAACAACGGACGCATATTATTAAAAGAAATATTTTCAAGCGACGACAATATGATACCCGATTATCAAAACAATACGCTAACGATAGTTTTGCATTCGATTTCTATACCAAGAACAAATGAAGCTGTAATAAAACTGTGCGAATTATTAAATGAAACCCAAACAATCTACCCATATTCGAAACTAAAGCTGATCTTCAAAACTAGTGCAGTTTAGTTTACGATGGTCTTGAAGGTCTGTATTTACGAAAACATATAGCACGACAGCAATCAGCCCTATTGTTGCAATGAAAGAATAGACTATCAGGTAAGATCGTAAAGTATTACTTAAATGGTCATAAAAATATTTTTTAAGCGAGGTAGCTGCAAAAACGCTGTGAAGTGCAAAATAAATAATCCATAATCCTGCAAGAATGAGGTATTGTTCATTCATCATCAATTGTTATAGCATGCAAATTTAAGGTACTGTAAAGAAACTAAATTTGGAATTCTTTTATAATTTACACCGAAAAATGAGCAAGATAATAATCGGAATATTGAAAGAAGGAAAAATTCCTGTTGATGAGCGGGTAGCGCTTACACCACAGCAATGTGTGCGCGTAGAGAAAATTTTTCCTGAATTAAAAATTATCGTTCAAAAAAGCCCGGTTCGTTGCTGCAGCGACCTGGAATATGCTAACGAACAGATTGAGATGGCCGACAACATGCTGGAATGTGATATACTGCTGGGGATAAAAGAGGTTCCGGTAATTGAATTTATCGAGAATACAGCCTACCTGTTTTTTTCGCATACCACAAAAGAACAACCTTATAACAGGGTATTGATTCGTGAAATTCTGAGAAAAAAAATTAGGCTCATTGATTATGAGTGCCTTACCGACACGTCGGGAGCACGCGTAATCGCATTCGGGCTATATGCAGGCATTGTAGGCGCTTACAATGGCATACTCACCTATGGATTGCGTTATAAATTGTTTAAACTCAGGCGCGCGTATGAATGCGATGGTCTTGAAGATTTAAAAAATGAGTATAATAAGGTGGCCCTACCCCCCGTTAAAATTGCCATCACCGGAGGAGGAAGGGTAGCTAAAGGTGCCATGGAAGTTCTGGATGGCATGGGTATTAAGAACGTATTTCCAGAGGAATATCTTTCCATGACGTATGATATTCCGGTCTATACTCAATTCAGAAGCAAATATTATAATAAGAACCGCAACGGAAAGCCCTTTGACAGACAGGAATTTCATGAACATCCGGAGAGATTCGAATCAGACTTCTATAAGTTTGCCAGGAATACAGACCTGCTGATTGCCGCGGCGTATTGGGATCCGGATGCGCCGGTCTTGTTCACAAGAGAAGATATTCTGAAGCTGGATTTCAGAATAAAAGTAGTTGCTGATATTACCTGCGATATTGAAGGGTCAATCCCGAGCACAAAAAAAGCCAGCACCATTGATGATCCGGTATATGATTATAATCCGAAAACGGATACGGTTGAAAAACCAATGTCTGATGAAAGCAACATAACCATGATGGCGGTTGATAATCTTCCATGTGAGCTACCTAAAGACTCCTCCAACAATTTTGGTGAACAACTTATTGCCAATGTACTGCCTTCGTTGCTCAGAACCGATGATCAGGGTATTATTGCACGAGGTACAATCACAAAGAACGGGTCGCTTACGCAAGAATTTGCCTATTTACAGGATTATGTAGATGGAAAATAAACGGACTTTGTCATACTATTTGGTTATAGTGTGTCCCTATAACCAGTTGATGAGTTAGTTCCGGTTATCCTATCCATTCATCGAAATAAGGAATTCCTCATTGTTTCGGGTTCCTTTCATTCTGGACAGCAGGAATTCAATGGCTTCACTGGAATTCATATCCGACATAAACTTACGTAGTATCCAGATACGCTGAAGTTCTTCCTTGTCCATAAGCAGGTCTTCGCGGCGTGTACCTGATGCAGGCACGTCGATAGCCGGGTAAACCCGTTTGTTCGATAGTTTGCGATCCAGCACAAGCTCCATGTTACCGGTTCCTTTGAATTCCTCGAAAATCACTTCATCCATTTTTGAACCGGTTTCAATAAGCGCAGTGGCAATAATGGTAAGCGATCCGCCGTTCTCTACATTCCGTGCAGCTCCGAAAAACCGCTTGGGTTTATGAAGGGCGTTCGCATCCACCCCGCCCGAAAGGATCTTGCCGGATGAAGGAATCACTGTATTATGCGCTCGTGCAAGGCGTGTGATGGAATCGAGTAAGATAACTACATCATGACCGCATTCTACCATTCGCTTGGCTTTTTCCAGAACAATGGTTGAAACTTTTACATGTTTTTCAGCCGGCTCGTCAAAGGTGGAGGCAATAACTTCCGCATTTACGCTCCGGGCCATATCAGTAACTTCCTCCGGCCTTTCATCAATCAGGAGAATGATAAGATACACCTCGGGATGGTTTTCTGCAATTGCGTTGGCAATTTGTTTTAGAAGAACCGTTTTACCTGTTTTAGGCTGTGCTACAATCATTCCACGCTGCCCTTTTCCTATAGGCGAAAAAAGATCAAGAATACGTGTGGAATATTTGTCCGGTTTGGTGCTGAGGTTCAATTTTTCGTCCGGAAACATTGGTGTCAGGTATTCAAATGGAATTCGGTCTCTGATCTCCTCAGTGGTTTTCCCGTTAACCGACTCTACCCGAAGCAGGGCAAAATATTTTTCACCTTCCTTTGGTGGCCTGATTTGGCCCCTTACTGTGTCACCTGTTTTAAGACCGAAAAGTTTGATCTGCGAAGGAGATACGTATATGTCGTCAGGGCTGGCAAGATAATGATAGTCGGAAGAGCGCAGAAATCCGTAACCGTCCTGCATGATCTCAAGAACGCCTTCGTTTTCAATAGCTCCGTCAAATTCTTTAATGCTTACACCTTTTTTCTCCCGTTGCTCTGGTTCACGAGGTTCTCGCTTTTCCCTGTACTCTTTTGATTTGTGCGCATCAGGTTTATCAGGTGAATCGCTCACTTTCTTCTCAACCTTATGGTCGCTGATTTCTTCATCCGCCGGCTCTATTGCCTCTACTACGGGTTCCAGGTCAAATGAAGTGATGCTTTCATCCATCTCTATTTTAAATGATTCAAGCAATTCGTCTGCAGTTTGTTCGGTTTCGACCGCCACATTTTCTCTTTTGATCCGTGAAGGTTTTGGTTTCTTTTTATTGTTTTTTACATCTGGAGTCACTGCCTGCTGGTCCAGAATTTTATAAATAAGGTCTTTTTTTGATAGTTTTTTATAGTTGCTGATATCCAGCTCTTCTGCAATCTCTTTCAATTCAGAAAGAAGTCTGACATTTAGTTCATCAATAGTGTACATAGCAAGAAATAAAAATTTAAAACAGGTTTGTTTTGTTTAGAATTTGTGTAAAGAATATGAATATTAAGATATCAAGGATATTTAATCAGTATGACTACAACAGAAATTACGTTTACTTATGAATTTAGTTTAATCTAAATATAAACAGGGTGATACTAAAAAACATGCCGGAACCGGCTGTTTTCTTTTGTTGTTCATGCAATAATATAGCAATGCATCATATTTGTCAAGAAATATAAGGGTTTTAAATTGATTTTGATCTGATAAATGATTTCGTATCCTGATTCTCATATAAAATAGGGTAAAATTACATTACTTTGCGCTTCTAAAATCTGATTAAATATGCTTGTAGTAGCTGATATTTTACAGCACAGAGAAAAAGTCATTGATGGGTTGAAAAAGCGCAATTTTGCAGGGGCGGAACAAAAAATAAATAAACTGATTCGACTTGACACTGAACGTAAAGAAACCCAGTCACACCTCGATGCCGTATTGGCTGAAGCCAATGCGAATGCAAAAGAAATCGGAAATTTTATTAAGCATGGATTAACGGAGCAGGTAGCATTGCTGAAAGAGGAAACTGCAGCGTTAAAACAACAAGGTGGACAGCTAAAAGAACGCCTGAATACCATACGGAAATCGTTGAAACTGTTTCTTTATGATATTCCTAATATACCGCACCCACTGGTTCCTCCGGGTACAAATGAGGATGACAATGAAGTAGTTTCTGAATGGGGTGACGCTCCGGCATTAAGCGACAGCGCATTACCACACTGGGAGTTGATTAAAAATTATGACATCATAGATTTTGAACTTGGTAATAAACTTACCGGAGCAGGTTTTCCCGTTTATAAGGGAAAGGGGGCACGGCTTCAGCGGGCTCTGATCAACTTTTTTCTTACTGAAGCAGAAAAAGCCGGTTATACGGAAATACAACCACCAATTCTGATCAATGAAGAATCGGGCTACGGTACCGGCCAGTTGCCTGACAAAGAAGGTCAGATGTACCATACAACAGAGGATAACCTGTATCTGATCCCGACCGCTGAAGTTCCAATAACAAACATTTACAGAGATGTGATTTTATACGAAAAGGATCTGCCCGTGAAAAATGCAGGGTACACCCCCTGCTTTCGCAGGGAAGCGGGTTCATGGGGATCGCATGTACGCGGTCTGAACCGGCTCCATCAGTTCGACAAAGTGGAGATTGTACAGATTCAGCATCCTGAAAAGTCATACGAAACACTTGACGAGATGCGCGAGCATATCGAAGGGTTGATTAGAAAACTTGGATTGAAATACAGAGTGCTCCGGCTTTGTGGCGGTGATCTCGGATTTACATCGGCCATAACCTACGACATGGAGGTTTTCTCGGCCGCCCAAAAAAAATGGCTCGAAGTAAGTTCGGTAAGTAATTTTGAAACCTATCAGGCTAACCGGCTTAAATTACGTTTTAAGGGCACGGATAATAAAACCAGGCTTTTGCACACACTTAACGGAAGTGCCCTGGCTTTACCACGAATTGTAGCAGCCATTCTCGAAAACTACCAGACGGAGGAGGGTATCCGTATTCCGGAGGTGCTGACGCCCTATACAGGCTTTGAAATGATACCCTGACAGGCAGGCGCAAAAGCACTCTTGCCTTTTTTTTTGAAGACACGCATTGAATATGCCAGGCATTAGAGTGGTTGATATTTCTGGTACCATTGTAAATCCATCCGATGGCTTTTACATCACAGCAAAAGTTTTCTGATTTTGATATTTCTGAACATGATCAGGTGACCGTGATCCTGTAATCCGATATGGCCGGTTTTTACCCTGCCATAGTCCGGATAATCTTTGAATTTGCTTTTTTCTACAAGCGCTTCCCATTCAGGCGATTCAATTTCATATTCTACGGTTTTAAACGCCGTTCAGCCAATGTTCTACATGGTTGTTATTCATTATGATCAGAGCATGATTCCACTCTCCCTCTGGGTTCAGCTTCTTTTCTATGGATGAATGCAGGTCATAATTATCGCCTGTTAGATGGGTGTTCCTATCCATTTCAGCAGCTTCAATGTAAGTTTCGTCGTCGAGAATCTGGTATTCCGGGGCATTATGCCATATTGGTTTTCCTTCTTTTTCAACTACACGATAAACAATACCGCTGTTGCCCTCTTTTGAAACCAGAAATTCAAGGCCGAATTCGAAGTTTTCAAATGTATCAATTGTAATGATATCACCGCCAAATCCTTCTTCACTGGCGCTCGAATGCTCAACGGCCAGGTTTCCATCGCGGATGTGCCAGCCTTTGTCAGGAAAACTATCTCTGTTATATCCTCTCCACTTATTTGTGGTTTTGCCATCAAAAAGAAGTTCCCAGCCTGCCGATTCCTCTTCCTCGGCGAGGGTATTTATTGCAGGTTTTCATTCTGTGCGGCAGGCTCGGTTTCCTGCCCGTTATTTTTCTTTGACTGCTTACCACAACCGGCCAATAAGACGCAGATGGCAAGGACAACGCTGCCTGATGTTATTACTTTTTTCATATCTGTTGCATTAAACCCAAAAGGTTCATTAGAACTTTTTTGGTAAAGTACAAGCGATTGAAAATGAATGTATTATAGCTTTTTATCAATGTAATTTTTTCTTACATTTTCAATGCCTGGGCTAAAAATGTTATTATAGGTATTATCCGTTTACAATTTTTAAATTTTCGGGATCCCAGTGTATAATCTTGCTTTCGAAATAGCTGTTATTGCAAGCAAGCGCAGGCGCAGCAGCCCGATAACCGAAAAGTGCATCTTCGCGAACCTTTTTGGAGGTACGAACACCGGTGAAAAAATTGTGAAAGTGGTCATAGTGCGCACCTTTATAATTATTCCCGGCTTTATAAATTGCCTCTTGCGGGGGCAACATTTGTTTTCTGCTGTAGTTTGAAATCTGTTCACCTGCTTTTGCTTTTAAAAACGGATCATCGGCAGGCCCAGCGGAAATATTTTTTCTCAGAACTACTTCTTCCCATTTCACATCCATTGCGCCCTCGTTGCCTACAAGCCTGAGATAGGTGCTTCCTGAAGTTCCGTCAACAAAATTAACCCGCAATGAGAGATTAAATGCCGGATGTGTTTTCGTTTCAGGATAATCAAACATTCCTAAAAGTATATCCGGAACCTCTCTTCCGTCTTTCCAGTACCTGAGTCCGCCGGCAGCCATGATCTTGTCCGGCCCACTTGAACTTACAATATAATGCAAGCTGGAGAAAAGGTGAACAAACAGATCACCTGATACTCCTGTGCCATAATCACGGTAATTTCTCCATCTGAAAAACCTTAGCGGATCAAATGACAGTTGCGTGGTGTTGCTGATATAGCGTGTCCAGTCAACCGTTTGAGGCGAAGCATCTTCAGGGATCGCATATTGCCAGGCGCCTGCGGGACTGTTTCTGGCCCAGAAACCTTCTGCGTAGTTTAGTTCGCCGATTGCACCGGTTTCATAAAGTTCTTTTGCTTTTTCGTTTCCCAGCGAGCTCATTCCCTGGCTTCCTACCTGGAAGATCATGCCTGTTTTATCCTGTGTTTTCAAGACTTCCATCCCTTCATCAATACTGTGAACCATGGGTTTTTCACAGTAAACAGATTTTCCTTTGTTCATTGCATCCACTGAGATTTGATTATGCCAGTGGTCGGGTGTTGCTACTATCACTGCATCCACATCGCCCATTTCAAGGATCTCGTGGTAATCGCCCGTAACTTTTATATCTCCACCCCATCTATCTTTCGCTGCAGTGAGCCTTCCCTCGTACAGGTCACATACTGCAACGAGTTTTACTCCGGGAATTCTGAGCGCAGTTCTGGTGTCTTCGGTACCCATTCCTCCTGCTCCAATTAATGCAATCTGGATTTTATCATTTGCACTGAAAGCCTTTCTTCTTAAAATTAAATCTTCGTAATTTCTACCCAGTAGAATATGGGGGACAGTGGTTGCAGCGGCAGCTCCGAGCGTTATTTTCCGCATAAACTTCCGTCTTGAAAATTCTGAATTTCGCATAAGTGATGTTATTATAATTTTCACCCTATTTAGGCATGAATGATCAGAAATTCAAGCTAAGCATAAAAAAAAAGAAAAAAGTATTTCAGGAAGGTTGGATTCGGGATTATTGTCTGTTCCAGAATGCAGGAGTAAGCAGTATCAGCACGGTGAATATTTCAAGCCTGCCCACCAGCATTAAAAATGTGAGCACCCACTTGCCACTGTCAGGGACAAAGGCATAATTGCTCAGAGGGCCTACAGCGCCAAGGCCCGGACCAATATTACCGATAGCGGCGGCCGATGCTCCTAATGCAGTCTCAAAATCGAGCCCGGTCCAGGCAAGAACCACACTGCCTGCCGCAAATAATGTCAAATAAAGCATCATAAATGCAAGCACATGAAAAGTGATATCACCTGATATACTCTTGCCATTAAGCCTTACGGGAATCACAGCCGAAGGATGCAACTGTCGCTTCATTTCAAGAAAACTGTTTTTTAACAGTACAAGATGGCGTACTATTTTTACACCACCAGCGGTGGAACCGGCAGACCCCCCCACAAACATCAGGGCGAAAAAAGCTACCGTAAGAAAAGGAGTCCATGCTGTGTAATCCGATGTAGAGTATCCGGTGGTTGTGACAACGGACAATACCTGAAACAAACTGTCACGGAAAGATTTTTCAGCGCCCGTTTCAGTAAAAGTATATACGATTATACTTACAAGAACGGAAACCACCAGCGTGAAGGCCAGGTACATCTGAAACTCTTCATTTTTCCACGCCTTCTGAAATCTGCCTTTAAAGATGAAGTAGGTGAGCGTAAAGTTTGTTCCGCCAAGAAACATAAAAAAAATTATGACGTAGTGAATAAACGGCGAGGAGAAATGGGCAATGCTTGCATTTTTTGTTGAAAATCCACCGGTTGCCATGGTAGTGAGCGAGTGGTTGACGGCATCGTAAAAAGACATGCCTCCTGCGGTGAGGAGGATGGTTTCACCCAACGTCAGCAGGACGTATATCAACCACAGCCTCTTTGCGGTATCCTGAATTCTTGGTTTCAGTTTATCGGGCGTAATTCCCGGTGCTTCCGCTACAAAAAGCTGCATACCTCCGATGCCCAGAAGCGGAAGGATAGCCACCGCTAACACGATAATCCCCATTCCTCCCATCCATTGTGTGAGGCTGCGCCATAACAAAATACCCTTTGGCATGGATTCAATATCCGTAAGAATAGTGGCTCCTGTGGTCGTATAGCCTGATATTGTCTCAAAAAAAGCATTTGTAAAATCAGGAATTGCCCCTGAAAAGAGATAAGGGAGTGTTCCTGAAAAAGACAGTACGAGCCATCCAAGCGTTACGATCAGATAGCCATCTCTTTTTTTCAATTCGGTTGCAATTTTTCCGGATGTGGCTAACCGGATGATGATGCCTGATACAAGGATGATGCATGCAGAAAGCACCATTGGCCTCCAGTCTTCACCATAATAGAGTATAAACGGAAGGCAAAAAAGCATGAATACTCCGTTGAAGATCAGAAGGATGCTCAGAATGCTGATTATACTTTTGAAGTTGTGTCTCATTACTTAAAATACTCCTCAACTTCGTGTATGCATTCGGGTTTGCATAGTACTACGGCCCGGTCTTTTGGTCTGAATTGAAATTCACCATCGGGAATAATTCCTTCGCCTTTACGGATTACACCACCGATAATTGCATTTTCAGGGAAATTCAGGTCTTTGAGATGATCAGAGGTTATTTTAGACTCAACTTTTACAATAAACTCCATTATTTCGGCATCTACCCCGTGAATGGAGGTAAGTGTAACGATATCACCTTTACGTATATATCTGAATATAAAATTTGCGGCAATCAATTTTTTATTGATCATGGTATCTACCCCTATATTCTGCGACAGGTGGATATAATCAATGTTTTCTACCAGGGCTATTGTTTTTTTCACTTCTTTTTCTTTTGCAACCAGGCAGGAAATAATATTCGTATCCGAATTACCGGTTACGGCCATAAATGCGTCGATCTCTTCAATGCCGTTTTCATTCAGAAACTCCACATCACTGCCGTCTCCGTTCACTACCAATACATTGGGGAGCAAATCGGCCAGTTCAAAACATTTGTCGTGGTCTTTTTCGATCAGTTTTACACGGTATTTTTTACTCAGCGATTTTGCCGCATGAACTCCCACTTTACTTCCCCCCATTACCATAATGCGTTTCAGTTCCTTTCTTTGCTGACCGGAGAGTTCCAGAATTTTGTCCGTGCCTCCTGGAAGGGTTATAAAATACGCATGGTCATTGGCTTGAAACCGGTTATTACCATGAGGGATTATGGTCTGTTTATCCCTTAGAAGCGCAATATTTATAAATTGATTGTCGCTGATAATACTGCTTACATCTTCAAGCAACTTATTGTTAAGGATACTGTTCTCATTTATTATCGTTCCAACCAACGACAGCTTGCCACTATCAAAATCGAATGAGTCCGTAACTGCCGATTCTCTCAGCAGCCTTTTAATTTCCCGGGCTGCCAGCGATTCAGGCGAAATAATTTCATCAATTCCAAGGTCTTTGAGATTCAGAATCTCTTTGTTGAAAAGGTATTCGGTGTTTTGTATCCGGGCAACGGTTCGCTTAACGCCCAGTTTTTTAGCAAAGATCGCGGTTGCAATATTAGTGGCCTCATCCTGTGTAACTGCGATCAAAAGGTCTGCATTTTTTGCATTTGCTTCCGAAAGAACCCGAATCGATATTGAGCTGCCTTTAATTGCCGCCACATCAAGATGTGAACTTGCATAGTCGAGTTTGCTTTGACTAAGGTCGATGAGTGCTATATCATGTTCTTCATAAGCAAGAAGTTTGGCCAAGTGAAACCCAACGTCACCAGCACCTGAGATTATTATTCTCATTGAAAATCATGTTATTTCCTGTACAAATATATAATGAATACGTTGTTAACAAACCAAGTTTATGGTATTATATGGTATAGTTATATTTTTCACCTGCATTTATACAAATAGGTGAAAAGTTGGCAGAAGATGTTGGTAATGGTTTCTGCATTTAGGTTAGTGGCCCTGTGGGACGATGATTAGTGCCCGGAACTGAAACCCTGTGCAGCAATACCGGATCATGAGATTGATTCCTGCTAAATTTTAAACATAAGCACGTTGCCGGTAAATAATCCGGACTATTTTTTAAGCTTTGTCAGATAAGATTTTTACTTCAACGCATTTTTATCGACAACTCTTTCAGTTGTTCTTCAGAAATTGAATCGGGTGAATCGATCATTACATCCCTACCGGAATTATTTTTCGGAAAGGCGATAAAGTCACGGATAGAATCCGCACCTCCAAACAATGCGCACAGCCGGTCAAACCCGAAGGCTATTCCGCCATGTGGGGGAGCGCCGTAATTGAATGCATTCATCAAAAAACCAAACTGCTGGTTTGCCTCTTCTTCCGTAAATCCCAGTGCATCAAACATCTTTTGCTGCAACTTACGGTCATGTATCCGAATAGACCCGCCCCCGATTTCTATACCATTGATCACAAGGTCGTATGCATTTGCTTTCACTTCACCAGGATCTGTTTCAAGTTTTTCAATGTCTTCAGATTTGGCGCTTGTGAAGGGGTGATGCATCGCATAATATCGCTGGGTTTCTTCATCCCATTCCAGGAGGGGGAAATCAACAATCCATAGGGGTAAAAATTCCTGGTTATTCATTAGCTCAAGCGTCTCGCCCATATGCAGGCGAAGCACCGACAAGGCAGTGCGGGTGGCCGAAGAATCTCCGGCAACAATCAGCATGAGATCGCCTGGCCTGGCCTGAAAGCGTTCTGCCCAATTAGCAAGTTGTTCCTGATTAAAAAATTTATCAACCGATGATTTGAATGTGCCGTCTTCATTGTATTTCACATATACAAGCCCTTTTGCCCCTACCTGAGGTCGTTTTACATATTCAGTCAATGCGTCCAGCTGCTTTCTGGAATATCCGGCACAACTCTCCGCATTGATGCCTACTATTAGCCCGGCATCATCAAAAACTCGAAATCCCTTCCCTTTCACAAGGTCATTCAACTCCACAAACTTCATCTCAAACCGGATGTCCGGCTTGTCTGTGCCGTATATTTTGACAGCGTCATCGTAGGTCATTCTCTGAAACGTATCGGGCGTTATGTCTAACACATTGCTGAAAAGATGCTTAATAAGTCCTTCAAAAGTATCGAGAACGTCATCTCTTGTCACAAAAGACATTTCGCAGTCAATCTGTGTAAATTCCGGTTGCCGGTCGGCGCGAAGGTCTTCATCGCGAAAGCACTTCACGATCTGATAATATTTATCAAATCCACTTATCATGAGCAATTGCTTGAATGTTTGCGGTGATTGAGGCAAGGCATAAAATTCGCCGGGATTCATGCGTGAGGGAACTACAAAATCGCGTGCACCTTCCGGAGTGGATTTGATAAGTACAGGTGTTTCGATTTCGATAAATTGTTGACCGTCCAGGTATGAGCGGGTATGCTGCATCAGTTTGTGCCGGAATTGAATATTTTCTCTCATAACGGGGCGCCTCAGATCGAGATACCGGAATTTCATTCTCAGATCTTCGCCTCCATCCGTATCGTTTTCAATCGTAAACGGCGGTACTTTGGAGGGATTCAGGACTGTCAGCTCGCTAACTGCAATTTCAATTTTGCCGGTGGGTATATTCGGATTTTTGGAAAATCGTTCTGTAACAATTCCTGTGGCCTGAATCACATATTCCCTGCCTAATGTTCTCACTTTCCGTATAATATCGGCATCCGTCTTGCTATCATCAAATATTAATTGTGTAATGCCATACCGGTCTCTCAGATCAATCCACAGCATTCCACCTTTATCCCGTATCCGCTGTACCCAGCCGCTGAGCATCACTTCTTTTGAAACATCTTCAATTCTGAGTTCGCCGCAAGTGTGAGTCCTGTACATTTTATTATTAAGTGATTAATTAATTTAATGTTTCAAAAATGAAGTGCAAATTTAGTAATAACCGCCAATTATATACCTTTGAGGCTTTTATATTAAACGGGTATGAACAGGATATTATTCAGCAAAGCAGGGAGGGGAGGTTTAATCGTTGTATTTGTAATCCTAACCGGATTACACGGAGATTGTCAGGCGCAGACCCGGCTGGTAAAAAAGAAAATTTCTAAAGAGATCGCAATGAAAATACCGGCTAACTTTATACCAATGAGTGAGGCTGACATGTGGCAAAGAGTAAGCTCATACCGTAAATCGATTGCTTTGTTTACGGATATGCAGCGTATTATGGAGTTGGGCGTAAACCATGCATTTTCAACCTGGGAAGAAGGGGATCTTGAAATGCTGCAAAGTGTATATAAAGCAAGCATTTTACAACTTTTTGACACAGTGCGTTTCAGTAGGGAGGAAATAAGAAACATTAAGGGGAGAGATTTTGCTGTATTTGAATTTGTGTCCAATATAAAGGGGAATCCTGCACTTTCATATACAGGTAGCTCCGGGGGTATTTCAAAATATTACTACCTCCAATATACATTATATGATAAGGGCACATTGGTTTTCAACTTCAGTTGCCCAGCCCGTATCAAAGATGAGTGGCAACCTGTGGCGAGAGAAATAATGAACAGTGTAACGATTAAATAGAGCTACGTGAAGTCTTTATATAACGATACCTATTTCATGAAGGAAGCCCTGCTACTTGCGGAAAAGGCAAAGTCAGAAGGAGAAATACCTGTTGGCGCTGTTATCGTGGCGGGCATCCGCATGATTGGCAAAGGGTACAATCAAACCGAGAAATTGAACGATGCAACTGCTCATGCTGAAATGATTGCACTAACTTCGGCATTTCAATTTATGGGAGCAAAATATTTACCTGAATGCACATTGTATGTTACCCTGGAGCCATGCCCGATGTGTGCCGGAGCATTGCACTGGTCAAAGATCAAAAAGATCATATTTGGAGCCAGCGATCCTGTTAGGGGGCATTCCCTTTATTCGGATAAAAAAGGCAAATCATTGCTGCACGAGGCTACCGAAGTGCATGGAGGAGTAATGGCAAAAAAGTGTGGTCAGTTGGTTGAAGACTTTTTTAAGGAATTAAGAGAAAAGTGAAAAAGCTATTCTGTCAGTTTTGTATATTTATAAAAAATATGTTTAACCAATCTAAATCTAAATAAATATGGCATTTGAATTACCACCCTTACCGTATTCGTTTGGTTCGCTGGAACCACACATCGATGCCCTGACAATGGAAATCCATCATGACAGGCATCATAACGCTTATATTACAAATTTAAACAACGCAATTGCTGGTACAGATCTGG
The DNA here is from genome assembly GCA_022567155.1 of Bacteroidota bacterium. Lineage (GTDB taxonomy): Bacteria > Bacteroidota > Bacteroidia > Cytophagales > Cyclobacteriaceae > SZUA-230. Next base: position 17,295 of record JADFHN010000028.1, on the reverse strand, counting down.
AAGGAAAAAGCCTGGATGAAATTCTAAGCAATATTGATGACTACTCCGCTGCAGTCCGGAATAATGGCGGTGGGCATTATAACCACAGTCTTTTCTGGACCGTGATGTCGCCCAACGGAGGCGGGCAGCCGGAAGGAGACCTCGCACAGGCTATTAATGCCAGGTTTGGCTCATTTGATTCATTTAAGAATGAGTTTTCTACTGCTGCAACCACGCGTTTCGGCTCGGGATGGGCGTGGTTATGCAAAAAAGGCGGCGGAGAAGTGGATGTATGTTCTTCCCCCAACCAGGATAATCCGGTCATGCCGGGGATAGGATGCGGAGGAACACCCATCCTGGGCCTCGATGTCTGGGAGCATGCCTATTACCTGAAGTATCAAAACAAACGCCCGGATTATATTGCTGCATTCTGGAATGTAATCAACTGGGAAGAAGTGGCAAGAAGATATGCAGAATAACCTTTTCTGAGAGGAGTATTAGAAATAGTAAAATCCTGGTTTATGTAAATAGACCAGGATTTTTTTATGGTTACCAAGAAATACAATCAAAATCAAAATTTACGGAAGATCAAGGCAATTCCTGCTCTGAATGCTATTTCACCCTGATTAGTGTAGTAATCTGCCATTCCTTCGATCTTCCATGTTGCGTTCAGCGGAAAGATAAGCCCGGCTCCTATCCCCAGATCTCCTTGTCCGACCATACCTCTGAACCGATAAAAACAGGCTCAACCGGATACCACCGCATTCCTAATATGAGGCTGCTATTATCACGTGTGCCTGTCCATATTTCAATACCACCTGTTGCGCTAATGTTTCGGACGATAAAGTAATTAACCTCAGCACCGGCCTGCACTTTTGAGGCTACTGAAATCTGGTCTGTTTTGAAAAGATCAAACGCTACTCCCAGAAGTAAATCACGGGTGATCTGTGCATGTCCGGCTGTCATGTCTAAAAAAGCAAAACGAAGACTGCAATATATTTCATAAATTAATAGTGGAGCTGGCAGTTGACGCGTGCGTTAATCCTTAAGGTCCAACATGTTTTCAAGTTCCGAAAGTTCATCGCGAAGGCGGGCTGCCTCAATAAAATCGAGGTCTTTGGCAGCGTGCTCCATGCTTTTCCGGGTCTTTTTGATCAGTTTTCTCAGTTCGTCTTTGTTCATATAGGCCACTACAGGGTCAGCAGCCACTGATTGTTTTTCAGGCTCAACATAATATTTCTTACGTTCGATGTATTTGTCAGCCACCTTTGTTTGTGAAAGTATGTCCTGTGTACTCTTTACAATGGTTTGTGGAGTAATATTATTTGCAAGATTATAATCCAACTGTACTTTTCTTCTGCGACTTGTTTCATCAATCGCGATGCGCATAGATTCGGTAACAATATCAGCGTACATGATCACTTTACCTTCAACATTACGGGCAGCACGACCTATTGTCTGAATCAGGGACTTCACATTTCGCAGGAATCCTTCTTTGTCGGCATCAAGAATGGCTACCAGTGAAACTTCGGGTAAGTCAAGGCCTTCGCGCAGCAGGTTTACGCCCACAAGTACATCAAACACCCCCAATCGTAATTCCCGCAAAATCTCAACCCGGTCCAATGTGTTAACCTCCGAATGGATATACCGGCACTTAACGCCTGCTCTTAACAAAAACTTGGTCAATTCTTCCGCCATCCGTTTTGTCAGCGTTGTCACAAGCGCGCGTTCGCCTTTTTTGGCCCGTTCGTCTATTTCCTCCAGCAAATCATCAATCTGGTTTGTGCTGGGCCTGACATCGATTTCAGGATCTATCAGCCCGGTCGGCCGTATTAATTGCTCTACGATCACACCCTCGGATTTCCGCAGTTCGTATTCGCCCGGGGTTGCACTTACGTAAATCACTTGGTTCAAAAGCGACTCGAATTCGTTGAAACTAAGAGGCCGGTTATCCAGGGCAGACGGGAGCCTGAAGCCATAGTCCACCAGGTTTACTTTTCGTGCTCGGTCACCTCCCCACATGGCACGCACCTGAGGCAGCGCGACATGACTTTCGTCAATAATCATCAGATAATCATCGGGAAAATAATCGAGCAGGCAAAATGGACGTGCCCCGGGTTTCCGAAGATCGAAATATCTGGAATAATTTTCGATCCCCGAGCAATAACCCAGTTCACGTATCATTTCCAGGTCAAATTCGGTTCGCTCCTGAATACGACGGGCTTCCATCGTTCGATGTTCCGATTCGAACAATGCTATCTGTGCCACGAGGTCGTCCTGGATTTGATGGATAGCGGTTTTTATCTGATCCTTGGCAGTAACAAACAGGTTTGCAGGGAAGATGGTAATCAATTTCTCATCGTGGATTTTTTTACCTGTTACCGGATTAATTCGCTGGATGGATTCGACCTCATCGCCCCAGAAAATGATACGGTATGCAAAATCTCCATATGCAATAAAAATGTCAACGGTGTCTCCCTTTACACGAAATGTGCCTCTTCTGAATTCCGCCTCAGTACGACTGTAAAGGATATCAACCAGTGAAAACAACAACTTATTTCTGGAAATTACATCACCGGTTTGCAAACGGATCACATTTTTGCTGAATTCTTCCGGGTTTCCAATTCCGTAAATGCAGGAAACAGAGGCTACTACAATTATATCACGCCGGCCTGTCAGTAATTCGGACGTCGCACTCAGCCTTAGCTTTTCAATTTCTTCGTTAATAGACAGGTCTTTTTCAATGTACAGATTCGTGGCGGGCATATATGCCTCAGGTTGATAGTAATCATAATATGAAATAAAATACTCTACCGCATTGTCAGGAAAGAACTGCTTGAACTCACCATAAAGCTGGGCTGCAAGTGTTTTATTATGACTCAGAACAATAGTAGGACGCTTTACCTCTGCTAATAAATTAGCAATCGTAAAAGTTTTACCAGATCCGGTAACCCCCAATAATGTCTGGTGCTTTTCGTCTGCTATTATTCCCTGTACAAGCTGGGCTATTGCTTGCGGCTGGTCTCCTGAGGGCTTGTATTCGCTGGTAAGTTTAAATTCCATTAGAAATCCTGACAGGATTCAAAATTAATCTAAAACCTACGCACTCCATATTTCCCATGACTTTTCTGCCTGAAGATGCAGCATTTCAAAACCATTTTTTATTGAAGCGCCTCTGCCAAAGCCTTTTTTCAGGAAAAGCGTCAGATCAGGGTTATATACCAGGTCATATAAAAAATGCTCAGGACCGACAAGAGCGTAATCGATATCAGGAAGTGTGTTTACCTCCGGAAACATTCCCAGTGGGGTTGCATTTATGATGAGTTTATGATCTTTAAGAAAGGATTTATCTGCTTTTAAATCAGCGTAGGTTAAAATGTCATCTCGTTTCTTACGTGAAACCCTGATGTAGGGTACATGCAAATCCTCTAACACCGCACATACAGCCCTGGCTGCACCACCTGTTCCAAAAACCAGCGCTTTCTGCTCGCCGGGCGCAATCCAGTCCAGGAGTGATTTTTTAAAACCGTAGAAATCGGTATTAAAACCTGAGAGCGTTTTATCAGCCTCCACTTTGACAACATTTACTGCCCCCACTTTTTCAGCAATATCATCGAGGCCATTCAGAAGCGGAATAATATCTTCCTTGTAAGGGATGGTTACATTCAGGCCTTTAAGCGCCGGATGGTTTTGGATCAGCTCGGGCAACCCGGAGATTTCATTCAACTCAAACAGATGATAGAAATGATCTGTAAGATTGAGAAATATAAACTTTCCTTCGAAATATTCTTTCGAAAAACTGTGCGATAATTTTTTTCCGATGAGTCCGAATTCAACCATAATTATTTCGAAGGCCTGATCCATGATGCTGTCCGCTCAAATGCGACCACAATAAATATCCCCAGTGCTGCAAAGAGTAATGCGTACAAAAATTGTGAGTTATTACCCGTAATATCAAGATATTGATTTGGAAGCACACTCCGGTCGTAGAGGGCTACCTGCTCGCCAAGCGAATTTATCCGGTATTCGATTACTTCTTTCCATGGCCATATTTTATTTAATGACCCAATCATAAATCCGGAAAGAACCGCGATGGCAACATTGTGAAAACGATGCAACACCCAGGAGATCACTCTCGAAAATGCTATTAGACCCAATGCACAACCCGCACTAAAAACCAGAATCACGTCTATTTTGAAATATTTAACCGCATTGATTATATACTCGTATTTTCCAAGTATGAGCAGGATGAATGACCCGGAGATTCCGGGAAGTATCATCGCACAACTGGCCAGCATACCACTCAGAAATATATAAATCAGATTGTTGTCTGTTTCAGCCGGAGCAAATGTGGTAATATAAAATGCGATTACAGTACCGGCTATAGTGGCCAGTACCACACCTACATTCCATTTACGGATCTTACGGAATACAAGAATTGCAGATGCCAGAATCAGACCGAAGAAAAAAGACCATAATGCGATTGGTTCGTGCACCATCAGGTAAGATATCATTCTTACGAGTGAGAATAGGCTTATGAATATTCCTGCAAAAAGTGTGATCAGAAAATTCCCATTAATATGCTTCCAGAATTCCTTGAATTTCAGCGTTTTCAGTAATCCGAGTGATTGAAGATCGAGTGCCTGTATTGAATCCAGGAGTTCTTCATAAATGCCGGTGATGAATGCAATGGTGCCACCTGATACGCCCGGAACTACATCTGCACCGCCCATCGCTACACCTTTGAGAAAAAGCGTAATGGATTCTCTGATCTTCATAAATTTTGAAGGGTAAATGACAAACCGTATTTCAGATTAGTCTAGTTTCTCAATTTTCAGGAAATGATTAAACGTATCGCCACGCAACCCGAGACGTAGTGTTTCCAATGGAATAATTTCATTTGGGGCTATGTTACCAAGGTTTACGTTGGGGCCAAGCAGTTTAATAAACCATACTTGCTGTGATTTCTGTGGCGCTTCCCAAATAATTTTCTCAAAAGGTATTTTGGTAAGAATTTCCTCCACAAGTCCGGACCGTACTTCGCCGGTAGAACGAAAAAGCCCTACATTTCCGCTTTCCCGTGCCTCGCCGATTACTTTCCAGGATCCTGCATCCAGTTCTTCCTGCATCAGTTTGATCCATAAATAGGGAGGGATTATTTTTTCGGCATCCTTTGAGCCTACTTCCGACAGCACCGTGACCTGTCCTGTAAGTTTCCGTATATATTCGCACTTAATGTCATGATCCAACTCTATGGAGCCGTCAGAAACTTCAGCAAAGGTCATGTTATATTTGTCAAGCACATTACGGTAGTCGTCAAACTGGTCCCTGATGATAAATGCTTCAAACAACGTACCTCCGAAATATGTGGGAACACCGGCTTCTTCGTAAACTTTTAGTTTGTCTTGAAGCGAAGGAGTTACATACGATGTTGCCCAACCAAGTTTCACAATATCCACATGGTCGCTACAAACGTTTAAAAAATCTTCTACTTCCCTAATACTCAAACCTTTATCCATGACCATAGTATAACCATGCTGGCGAGGTTTTATGGTCCTCTCAGGAATATTTTTTAAATAATAATTCATTACAGATTTTCTTTTCGAAACCGCTCAATAATCTTAAATAATGCTTTCTGGATTTCCAGATTTGAAAAAAATTCTAAAAGCACTGTGTGATTTTCGAAGTCCAAAAATAATGCATTTTCCAAACAAGAAAAGGCTTCCTTGTATTTACCGGCAGCAATTAAATAAGCAGAATTTCTGTATAGCATATCAGAGTCATCCGGGTTTTCCTCCAACCCCCTTATGATAAGTTCAACGGCCATATTGTATTTTCCCTGTTCATAATAGATGTTTGACCAATCCAGCCAGATGCCTTTGTTGGCAGGATCGAGCAGGCTGGCTTCTTCATATGCATCTAAGCTTGAGATGATGTTTCCAACCTGATTTTCTGCTTTTGCTACTGCATACCAGTACTTCGGATTTTCATTGTTCAGTTTTAGCGCTTTATTAAAAAAATGAAGTGATTCGTACCACTTGTTTTGTATGGCCAGGCAGTTAGCACCACCAAACCACGATTCATCATTCATGATATCCAGTTTGGTGGATTTCATATAATATTTCATGGCAAGATCATATTGTTCGAGAAGCTCGTAAGCCTGTGCCAGACAAAAGAATATTTCTGAACTCGGGCCTTCAATATCATACGTTATTTTGTACGCATTAAGGGCTTTTAAAGGTTCATTCAAGTCTAAATAAGCATTTCCAAGGTTAAAAAATGCCGAAGCAAACTCTTCATCTATTAGTGTGGCATACTCATATGCCTTTACCGCTTCCTCAAACTTTTTGAGTTTTGAATAAACAGCACCAAGATTGTACCACGCATGTTGTGAGTAAGGGTCATAATCGATAAATTTTTTGTAATAAGAAATGCTGATTTCAAGTTTACCGGTAAGGTCAAGACAATAAGCGAGGCTATAGAGTGCATTTTCATTGCTCAGGTTTTCTTCAATTGCTTTTTTGTAGTACCTGATTGCATTTGTATAATCTTCAGTGGTTTGGTAGGTAAAGCCGATATTGTAGTATATATCGTCCTTGTCATCCACGAAAGGGAGTGCTTTTTTGTAGGCCTCTATGGCTTCCGGATATTGCTGGCACTGATTGAAAACGGTGCCCCGTAATATGAATATTTCCGGTTCAAGCGGCTGAAGGGTTTCAGTATGTTCCAGTACCGAAAGGGCATTGTCGTATTCTTCTATCTCCGCCAGTAAGTTTGCTTTGAGCAATAAAAAGTCAGCAGAAAAAGGATAGTGCTGGCAAGCGATATTGCAGGCTTTTAAAGCCTTATCAAACCTTCCTTTGTCGAAGTAATAGTTGATGATCTCATCAAACGTTTCTTCATCAAAGTAAATAGAGGAATGGTTTTTCAGCGCTTCTTCAAAATTTTTTATGAGTTCGTTATCTTCCCGGCGTTTGTAGTTTCCTGTCATTCCAATATGGTTTTCTCGATTTAAGAAAAACAATATGTGAATGAAAGATAAGTTTAATTATTTACATTATCTCTCTTCAATAACTCACATGTCCATGCAATGGTATCTTTGATGGATGTAAAATCAAAGTCAAGATACTTTTTAATTTTCGTATTGTCATAATCGTATTGCACATTGCTAAATTGTAACGATTCCTTGCTAACCCTTGGCGGAGTCCGGGAAAACAGTGATTTAATACGTTCTGTAATCAGTACGAAAGCAGCCGATAATGGAGTTAATTTAAATGGAGGAGGCTTTTTATTAAATGCATCTGCGGCCATTTCAAAGAATGTTTTATACGATATGCTGCCTGCACTTAAGATAAATCGTTCACCTTCCACATGCGATCGCATCAGTTGCAGGGTAGCCTTTGCAAGATCGCGCAGATCAAGATAATTAAAGGTACCGCCCGGATAAAAGAGGCCTTCATCCCAGACATATTTAAACAACCGTGTGCTGCTTGTATTCCAGTTGCCAGGGCCAAGCACTACTGAAGGATTGAGAATGACGGTTGATAATCCTTCTTCCTTGCCACGCCACACTTCAAGTTCTGCGAAATATTTTGATTCGGCGTAATGCGAAATGTCAGTAGATTTAACCCATAAGGTATTTTCATTAGCAGGTCCTTTGTTTTTAGCTTTCCCGAGTGCTGAGACAGAGCTAATATACACAAACCTATCTACGTTTGCACGCAAGGCAGCATTGATCATGTTTGCCGTTCCATAAACGTTGACTTCATTCATCCGGTCAAATTCTTTGCTGTAAAACGATATCAATGCCGCGGCATGTATCACCGTATCAACATCCTCCAGGGCTTCTTCAACTGAATGGATGTCCAGCACATCTCCTTCAATCCAGGTCACAGTATTTATTAAATCCTTATCGATGGTGCTGGTTGGTCTTTTCAATGCCTTGCAGGGAATATTCTCTTCGACAAGATATTTACAAATCTGTGTACCTACTAAGCCGGTGGCACCTGTTACAAGTACCATAATTATGCCAGCGAATTATTCAGTAGAGGAAGCCCGGTAGCCAGTCTGAATCCTTTAGTATTAAAGGCTTTTAAAGTCACGTCCCAGTGATTCATATTATGACAGTCGCTTCCAAGAAAATGCACCATGTCGTTTTTTATCAGCCTGATCGCCATTTTCTGAACAGGTTTTGTATAGTAGCCGGCAAGACTGTTTATATTGATCTGAAAAAGTGTGCCCCTGTCAATCAGATCCTGTGTGAGGTCCCAGCTATTGTGGAGATACTGATACCTTTCCGGATGGGCCATCAGGGGCTTATAGCCGTTGGACTGAATATAAAAAATAGCTTCTTTTAAATACACCGGCTCGCTCATAAAGGAAGTTTCAAACAAAATGTATTTATTTCCAATGCAAAGGATGAGATCGGTATGTTCTGTGAGTAATTCAATAAATCCTTCATCGAGGTAGTATTCTGCTGCTGCTTCAACTATTATTTCTGTCTTATCTTTGACAAAATGCTGAAGTTCCTGCAATGCCTCAGAAATGCCATCAGGCGTATTCCGGTAAAAATCACTCATGATATGCGGTGTGGTTACAACCTTTTTATAACCGAATTTTTCAAATTTTTTTAGTATTTCAAGTGACTCATCGAGGGAAGACACTCCGTCATCCAGGCCGGGCAAAAGATGTGAGTGTATGTCAACAATAAGCGGGTTGGATTTCGTTCTTTTCCTTTTAAATAATCTGATCACGTCATACTCCCAGTTTTCTTCGAACAGTTTTTATCCACGATCTGTTTGAGGGATTTTCGTAATAGCTGGAGCCATAATCATAACTGTATCCGTAGCCATAACCATGGTTATGCCTGCTTTTCAAACCGTTTAATATCAGTCCGATATTTTTAAACTTATTGACATCCACCAGTCTGTTTACTGCCTGTAAGTAAGACCTTAAGGAATAATCAGCTCGTAAAATAAAGATCTTCAGATCAGCCGTTTTCATAGCCATAATCGCGTCTGTTACCAACCCAATGGGTGGTGTATCCAGGATAATGACATCAAACGTTTCTTTAAGATTATTGATCATTTTATCAAACGCGCCGTTTAACAAAAGTTCGGATGGATTCGGAGGAATGGGGCCTGCAGGAATATAATTTAAGTTTTCGAGGCCTGTTGGTGAGATACACTCCTGCAGCGTATGCTTTTTGATCAGTATGGTACTGACACCTTTTCCTGTATCCTTATCTCCAAAATTCTGGTGAATTTTAGGCTTTCTCAGATCAAGATCGAGAATCACCACATTCAGCCTTGACATGGCAATTACACCACCCAGGTTCAAGGTGACAAATGTCTTGCCTTCGCCGCTGATAGTAGAAGAAACAGAGATAACTTTATTTTTAATGCCCGGCACCATAAATTCAATGTTAGTCCGAATGGCTCTGAATGCTTCACTGATTGCCGATTTCGGTTTATCATTTACAAAAAGCTGTACGCCTTTGCTGACCGATCCTTCAAAAGGAAGTGTGCCGAGTACCGGCGCTTTCGATAGGTTCTCAATTTCGGAAATACCTGTGATTTTGTCACTTACAAGGTAACTTATCCCGATAAAAAGGAAACAAAAGATCAAACCGGAAATAATGGTGATGCCATAAACAAGCATTTTTATTGGCGATATCGGATTTATGGGAATAGTTGCTGGCGCCAGTATTTTGAAATCAGGAACAGTTCCTGCACGTGCTAATTCAAACTCATTTTTACTCTGCATCAACGATAAATACATTTCCTCATAAAGGGCGTAATATCGTTTGGCTTTGTTGTATTCAGTGCCTTTGGAAGGAAGGTCAAGTAAATTACTCTCGAGTTCGTTTTTCTTTTTGTTCAGCGCTGTCAGACTTTCATACAGGTTTAGTTTATATTGATTCAGGTCGGTTACAAGATTACCCCGTACAATGTCCAGTTCCTGTAATTTTCTTTCGAAGGCAAAGGTATTTTCTTTGTAGGCGAGGGCAAGTTGTTTTTGCTCGAAGTATAATTTGTCAAATAACTCAAAATCTTTCAGTATGTAATCAGGAACGTACTGCCTTTTTATGTTTATATTTTCAAGATCTTCGATAATTATTTTTTCGGATATGCCTTCGATGTGTGAAATCCTTGCACGGAGTTCAAACCGTTGTGAATCAATCTGGATCATGTAATTTAGTGTCTTCTTAACATCCTGGTCAAGATTTACAGTTTTATTATCGATAGTGAAATTTTCGAAATAATCTTCAAATTCTTCAAGAATCTTTTCCGTCTCCTTCATCTGCTGATTCAGGTAATCGATCTTGTTCTCATTCGCCTGATTTTTTTGGAGATGCGTATATTCAAGGTATAAGGTATCGATTGCGTTTACAAGGTCATGAGCCTTATGCTTGTTATAGTCTCTGAAGGAAATTCTGATCGTATGTGCGGTCAGATTGAGAGGTTCTACGGTAATATTGTTTTCAAGGTAGGCAATTAATGATTCATGGCTGTTGATAATAAAATAAAACTGCTCGTCAAGTAATTCATTACTGAAATTGGGTGTGGTTGTAATCGTAAACCTAAAATGTTCATTTTCAAAGGGTTGTCCAAAAGTGATTAGCTCACTGTATTTTTTACCGCCCCATACATAACTGAGCTCGAGCTTCTTCTCATTGAGTAGGTCAATATTAATCGGGCGGTCATAAAAATCATTGTTCTTTAATTCATAATCGACGATGAAGGGGGTGTGCTTATACTTTTCATCATTCAGAATCTTACCATGGGTAAAGTACTGAACATCTATGTCAATAGTTTCAATTACTTTATTGAAAAAGAGCCTGGAATTGATCAGTTCTATTTCTCCGGAAAGATTATCAATGTTATATGGATCTGAAAAGCGGGTCAGGCCTAGCGATGATGCCTCACTTTTAATATCCAGTTTTAATTCTGAACTGGATTCAAATATAGGTTTTTTATAGCGCAGGTACACCCAGCCTGCAGAATTCGTTATAATCAGAATGATAAATACCCCAATCCAGTTTCGCCGGATTACACTGCGAAGTTTAATCCAGTCAATCGAATCCGCCGGGTATTGACCGCTAATCTGATTTTGTCCTACTTGTCCGTTCTGTTTCAATTTAAAGTTAGGATAAGTAACAATAAGGTTGTTAAAGCAGTAATTGAGCTTACAATCAATGAAATTTCAGTAGCGCTTTGCGTCAAAACTCTTGGAACCGGTTCGATATACAGAATATCACCTGACATAACCGTCTGATTCGTCCTGTAATACCCATCCAGTGTACTTAAGTCTATCAAAAATACTTCATCTCCTCGAATTAATCGTATATTATGTGCTTTTGTGCTTTTATTAATACCTCCGGCAAGGGCTACCACTTCTGCAACACTCATATTTTCATTTTCAAGAGGTATGAGCATTCCACCTGACGCTCCCAGAACAATTACCCGTTTGTTTGTAAACCGGATAAGTACAAATGTGTCTTCATAAAACTCAGAATAGGCTTCTTCTAGAACCCTGCTTGCCCCGTCGATTGTAAAGCCGGCGAGCTTAATATAGCCCACCATTGGCAGCTTTACCGTACTGTCGGGTTTTACAAGATATTCCGGTTCAGGCCGGTTAGCAATTGAAATACGGTCTCCTGCAAATGATCTGTTCAATTCAAGATCAGGGTCTATTATTCGTTCGCCGCTTTTAGTATAAACTTCAATCTGAATATAGTCGTCAGGCTGGATAGCATAATTTCGTTCTACCGCCATCGCATCTGCCTGAAGTTGGGCAAAAGGATATCCTTCATCATAATCAAACATCAGATGCTGCTTATACGACTTGCAGGCTCCAAATAAAGAGGCCAATAAGATGATATATGTGCGTGTTTTTATAGTCCTAAAGTTCATATTTTTCGCAGAATTCTTCAAATGAAGGTAGTAATTTATCCTTTACTGTAATTACAGGATCCTCAATCCCCCAATCAATAGCCAATTTACTGTCATTATAATATATTCCGGTTTCAGCATTTTTATTATAGTATGCCGAGCATTTGTAAGCGAACAACGAATTTTCCAAAACGGCAATGCCATGAGCAAAACCGGCAGGAATATAGAGCATGTTGCCCCGGTCACTTTCAAGTAGGCATTTATAATGCTTCCCGAAGGTAGCAGATTCCTTTCTTACATCAACTACAATATCCATAACCTTACCGGTAACAACCATTACAAGTTTAATTTGGTCATGCGGGGGTAGCTGCAGATGTAGTCCCCGGATTACATTTTTAAAAGAATAGGATTGATTGTCCTGAACAAAATCGACCTTTAATCCATAATCAGCAAGTACATCAGCGCGAAATGTTTCGAGAAAATACCCTCTCTGATCCGTATAAATTTTTGGGATAATTTCTATCAGACCTTCAAATCCCGTTGGTATTATTTCCATGGCAGCATATAATTACTGCCACCAAGATATTCAAAATTTATCTTCCTAACTTATCGATTGCATTCAAATATTTGCTGATCACAATTTTCTCATCAAATACCTGTTCGATCCGGTTGCGGCTGTTTATACCCATTTCAACTCGTTCCTTTTCATCCAGGCCTGCCATTTTATTCATTTTTTCGGCCAGATCCACGCTGTTTTTTACCTTACAGAGAAATCCATTTTGATTGTCAATGACAATATTCGTGCATCCGGCTACGCGGGTAGTGATAATGGGTTTGGCAAAACTTGCCGCTTCAAGCAATGTACGGGGCGTACCTTCACGATACGAAGGTAAAACCACGCAGTCAGCTTTTTCGATAAAGGGCTTTACATCATCCGTAGAGCCCAGATAGTCCACTATGTTGTTAGCCATCCATTGATCAATAAGCTCTTCGGGTATTCCTCTGCGGTGTTTCGGGTCTTTCGGGCCCAATAGCTGAAAGTTGGCGTCGATATTTTGTTCTTTGAGCATCTTAATTGCATCGATATATTCAAGAATTCCCTTGTCATGGATGAGCCTTGATATGAGCAAAAATGTGAATTTTTTGTTTTTGACGATCCGACCTGCAGGTTTAAAAATTTCAGGATCGATACCGGATCCGGGCAGAACTTCAGACTGATCTTTCCGTACAATTTTTACTTTCTCAAAAAATTTCTTGTCTTCATTATTCTGAAAAAAAATCTTGCCGGAAGACCTGAAAGCAATTTTATAAAGTGTTACAACCAATTTCGATAGTATGTTCTTCTTCAGAAAGGCTGTACCCAGGCCACACACATTGTTGATTACGGGTATTCCAAGCAGCCTTGCGGCCATTGTCCCGTAAATGTTAGGTTTAATGGTATAATGTAGTATTACATCCGGTCTTAATTTTCTATAAATGGAAAAAAGTTCAAATAACAAGGCAAGATCTTTCAGGGGATTTATTCCTCTTGAATCCATTCTGACAGGAAAATAACTGCAACCAATATTCTCCAGTTTCTCCGAATAATCGTCATGCGGAGCAATGGCATATAAGCTATTACCTTCAGATATCAATTTTTTTACCAATCCTAATCTGAAATTGTAGATATTCCAGGATGTATTAAGTACGATTGCAATCTTCATATTAAAAAATTGGCAGCGTTAAAGATGTATAAAAAAATCTGCCCGTAAAAGTCTTGTATGAGTTTATTCGTTGATAGCCTGTAAAGTAACCTTAAAAATCGAAATTAATCTTTTTACAAATCTAAAACAATAAATATTCAGATAGAATACTTTTGCGAGTAAGAAGAGTAACCAGATGACGCAATATTATTCCACCCATCCCCCAAAAGAAACGGCTGTATTAGTGGCTTTAGCCACCAATCATCAAAGCCCGGCAAAAACAAAAGAGTATCTGGAAGAACTGAAATTCCTGGCCACTACCATGGGAGTAGTAACCACGAAGATGTTTATCCAGAAAGCACATGCAGCGGATGTAAGGTCTTTTGTTGGAAAAGGGAAGCTGGCAGAGATAAGTGAATTTGTAAAAAGCCGGGAAACAGATATGGTTATTTTTGACGACGACCTGTCTCCAAGCCAGTTGCGTAATCTGGAAGAAGAGCTGGACTGCAAGATTTATGACCGGAGTCTCCTGATACTTGATATATTTTTAAAAAGAGCAAAAACTTCCCAGGCACGAACACAGGTTGAACTTGCCAGGTACCAGTACCTGCTGCCGCGTCTGACCAGATTGTGGACACACCTGGAACGGCAACGGGGAGGTACGGGCACACGTGGTGGCGCCGGTGAAATGGAAATCGAAACGGACCGCCGTGTTATCAGAAAGCAGATTACTGTGCTGAAAAAGAAGCTTGATAAAATTGACAGACAGGCCATTACGCAACGTAAATCGCGGGGAAATATCGTAAAAGTGGCGTTGGTGGGTTATACAAATGTTGGTAAATCCACCATAATGAAATTGCTGACCAAAGCGGACGTTTTTGTGGAAGATAAATTGTTTGCAACCGTAGATTCTACCATCCGAAAAGTAGTGATCAACCGGATCCCGTTTTTGTTGACTGATACCGTTGGATTTATCCGCAAACTTCCACATGCTCTTGTTGAAAGCTTTAAGTCCACACTTGATGATGTGCGCGATGCGGATATCCTTCTGCATGTGGTGGACATATCACATCCTTCTTTTGAGGAACAAATAAAAGTAGTGAATGACACCCTTAAAGAACTTGAATCACTGGATAAACCCACTATAGTTGCTTTTAATAAAATTGATAAGCTTAAGGATGCACTGACTCCGGAAGGGCAGGAAAACGAGATATCAGGACAGCATATTGCCTCAGGAGTTACTGTTCTGTCAAATGTATATAAAGTAATTATTTCAGCGGCAACCAAAGAAAATGTACCCCAACTAAGAGAACTGCTTTTCAACGAAGTCAAAAAAATCCATATGACTATTTTTCCCAACTATATACCGGGTCAGAACATTGAATTCTGAGAATATCGTTTCATAAAACGATGTAGTTTTACATAAAAGCTCATTAGCACATGAGAAGGGCGGACAGGTAGAATAGGATTTGTAGCCTCACCAGGACTCGAATAACATGGTATTAATGATTGATGTACAGTGAAATATAATATATTACTGTAACATTACTGAAACAAATGCCTTGCCTTTGTAGCCAGCGGTAAATTTGGCTTATCCCTATCCCTTGGGCTTTCAGTTGCCGGCATACGTCAACTACTCCGCGCGGTTTCTGTTTTTTGCTATCATAATGTTAGTAATACTAACCTATGTGGTCGCAGTAAATCACTGCCTGATTATTAGCAATGATCTACCCTGGCCTACCTGGCCCGTTCTTTCAGCAGCTTGCGGATATATTTATCCTTATACAAAGGAATTTTACCCTCCAGGGCATCTGTGTATGCATCAATGTAGGTTGGTCTGTCCAGCTCTTCCAGGTGATGACTGATGCTAATTGCCCTGGCCTGGTTGTTAATCATTTCAACCAGCTCTTCACCCAAAAAGGCGTACTCTTTGCCTGCTTTAAATGTTCGATTTTTCATAATTGTATTTTTTTAGTTTATCGGCTGAAGGTGATAACAATATTTGAGAATTGCAAAGAATAAAAACGATTTAATCGGCTGACTATCAAAATGTTAGCAATACTATTAGTTATGATAAAGAGGAAGTTCCTGCTATAATTGATTGGTTATTAGAAAACTGGAATTCTTATATAGCTGTTAGCTTCTTATTTAGAACTGACCCTAATGGAAAAAAATGTTGCTATAGAAGTGATAGAAAAAATAAAATCAGATTTAGGACAAAGTCTAGTTGAAAAACCAATAAAAAGAACAAAAATAGAGGATACAATAAGAGAATCACTAAAAAACTCTGTTGAGAATTTATTTGATGTTGAAAAAATAAGTTTATTGCAAAAAATAAAAATTAGTGAGAAACCATTTGTAATTGCATTTTTTGGAGTTAATGGATCTGGAAAAACCACAACTATTGCAAAAATTGCAGATTTATTAAAAAACAATAAAATTTCTTGCGTTCTGGCAGCTTCCGACACTTTCAGGGCAGCTTCCATAGAGCAATTGCAAATTCATGCAGATAAATTAGGTGTTAGATTAATAAAACATGATTATGGTAGTGATCCAGCAGCTGTCGCTTTTGACGCAATAAAGCACGCAAAAGCAAAAAACATTGATGTTGTTTTAATAGACACAGCAGGAAGGCTGCATAGCAACGTTAATCTTATGGAAGAGATGAAAAAAATTGTTAAAGTAGCAAAGCCAGACCTTAAAGTATTCGTAGGAGAAGCAATAACTGGAAACGACTGTGTTGAGCAGGCAAAAACCTTTAATGAGGCAGTTGGCATTGATGGCATTATTTTAGCAAAGGCTGATATCGACGAGAAAGGAGGCGCAGCTATTTCTGTAAGCTACGTCACAAAAAAACCAATACTATACTTAGGAACTGGCCAGGAATATTCTGATTTAAAGGAATTTGAGCCAGATTTGGTTGTAGAAGGGTTGGGGCTTTAAGGTTACTCAAACTCAATCTCACCATCCAGATAAACCCCTTTATGCAGCTTTACAGGCCTCCATTTATCTATAACCAGTTCTGCTTTTAGCCATTCTGCTAATTCTTTTGGATTTCCTATTGTAGCGCTTAAACCGATAATCTGGGCTTTCTTAAGCAGCTGCCTTAATATTGTAATTAATATCTCTAATGTTGGCCCTCTTCCAGGGTCATTTAACAGATGTATCTCATCTATAATTATTGTGGATATTAAGCTTAACCATGGAGCATGATGCCTTATCAGGCTGTCAAGTTTCTCTGCTGTTACAATTATCAGATCATACTCAACTAAATAGGAATCTGAGCTATCAATATCACCAATTGACAAAGCAACTTTAGCTACATTAGCATATCTTTTCTTGAAATCCTTGTATTTTTCAGAAGCAAGAGCCTTCAAAGGCACTATATAAATAGCTTTCCCATTGCCTTCTATAATTGATTTCAAGGCAGCAAGCTCAGCTATCAATGTCTTGCCAGAAGCAGTTGGTGTGCAAACCAGCAGATTCTTTCTCTCTAGCAAGCCTTTTTTAACAGCCTTGACTTGTGCAGGTCTTAAAACCTCAATCTCTTTCTCAAGAATGTTATACAGTTCTTTTGGTATGTCATTCTTTATTAATTTTAACTCCATAATTAAAGTTATATTCAGTTAATTTTTAAATATTGTGAAAGTGAAGATATCTAATGTCTAAACAATGCAAACGAGTTCTTAATGTTGTACGTCAAATAGATGCCAACCACAATGAGGAAACCAAAAATGCCA
>JADFHN010000161.1 GCA_022567155.1 Bacteroidota bacterium | reverse complement strand
ATAGATTGGTAAAACTTGGCCGAGCGCGCAACATCACTTACTGTCAAAAAATGCGTAATAACGAAACCCTCTTTAGGGGCAGGTAACAAATCCATATTCATAATTTTTTCTTTAATTGCTCCTCGTAAGACATATGTTCTATGAGGGCACATAAATTTAAGCTTTTCTCCAAAACTTCGGCAATTAAATATTCTAGCACCTTGGGGAGGTCAGGAACATAGGTAGATTCAAAATTGGCTATTTTTTATCCAATTAATTAGCGTGGAGGCACTTCATCCATCGGCATGTTAGTTTGCCAACTGGCAAAACACCTTGGTTTATTTAAAGGTTATTTCAACTAACAGAAAACCTGAGAAAGAGGAATACCTAAAGGCGATTGGTGCAAACATGGTTATTATTGATAATGGAAATATCAAAGAGCAGGTGAAAAATCTGTTCCCAAATGGAGTAGATAAGGTCCTGGAACTTATTGGCACACGAACCATAAAAGATTCTTTTAAATGCATAAAGCCCGGAGGAATAGTCTAGGGTTTGTTTTTTCTCCTCATCACTCCTTTAGTGATAAGCTGAAATGCTCATTTAATCGGCCTGCCATCATTGTGATAAATTACTAAACATTCTATTGATCGTGACGGTTAATCCAGTGGTTTGAGTTCTCCCAATGTAGTGGGAATCAATTCGGAAACTGTTGGATGAATATGTACCGCTCGTTGGATGACAGTATAAGGTGCATCCGCATACATGATATCCAAAATAGAATGTATGATCTCATCCCCTTCAATTCCGAGGATAGTGGCGCCCAGGATTCTTTTAGTCTCGGCATCGACCAATATTTTCATGAAACCATTAGTCTCACCTTTTTCTTTTGCACGTGCAATTCGCTTCATTGCCCTGATACCTATCAATGCTTTTTTACCTGATTTCCTGACTTCATTTTCTGTCATGCCCACTCTGCCAAGCGCCGGGTCTATGAATAAACCATAACATGTAATTCTATCGGATACTTTGCGGAGATCGTCATCAAATAAATTTGCGGCAACAATCTCAAAGTCGTTGTACGTAGTATGGGTAAAAGCGCCCTTCCGGTTACAATCACCCAAAGCCCATATCTCCGGCACATTAGTACGCAATTGATCGTCAACTTCAATAAATCCCCTTGTGTCAGTTTGAATTCCTGCTTTCTCCAAACCAAGATCATCTGTATTAGGTTGTCTTCCGGTAGCCAAAAGTAAATGACTCCCCTTTATCTGTTTGTCACCAACCTGACAATCAACATTGATCATGATATTATCTCCATGCATTTTTCCGTTTAAACACTCCGCTTCCATCCGAAAATTAATTCCTTCATCTTCAAAAATTCGCCTGATTTCACTGGAGACATCCTCATCTTCCCTCGCAATCAATCTAGAGCCCATTTCAATAATAGTAACCTCGCTTCCAAATCTCCTGTACATCTGTCCAAACTCAAGACCAATGTAACTCCCGCCAACAATCATTAAATGATCCGGCACATAGTCGACCTCCATCATGCTGCTGTTCGTGAGGTATTTTACATCCTGAAAGCCCTCTGGTATATAAGCTCTTCCTCCAACGTTTATGAATATTTTGTCTGCTTTCAACAATTGATCGCCGACACTGATGGTATTTGAACTTTCAAACCTGGCGTGACCTTCAAATACTGTAAGGTTTTTAGTACTTTTTAACCAATTCTCAACACCCGTTGTTGATTGCTCCACGATCTTGTCTTTCCTTGCCTTTACACTTTTCATATCAACCGAAACTTCACCGGTAATTTTTATTCCGAAGTCAGCGCTGCGATTAACCATGTGGACCGCTCTGGCACTCGCAACCAGTGCCTTGGTGGGAGTACATCCAGTATTAACACAGGTTCCTCCAAAGCGATCTCTTTCAATAATAGCCGTATTTAAGCCTTCAGAGGCGCATCTTGCTGCTAGAGAAGGTCCGGCCTGACCCGATCCTATAATTATGGCGTCAAAAATTTTCATTATGTTTATTTTTATGAATGATAATAACGATTAATGCGTATGTCTAATACCTATTTCAATTAAATAATAATTAACAGCGTAGGCAGCGATGAATCCTTCTTTCATCACCATGAAGTGGCACTAAATGCTAGTTTTGCCCGAGATTGTTTTTCTTCATGATTATGTGAATGGGTATAATTTTCCATTTTCGCTGTATTATACTCTAATATCTGATTATTTTATGATTGTTTTTTCCAAAGCCCCTTTAAGCTGGCTTTCCAAATCTATAATTTTGTTTTTTAGTTTATCAAACTCCGGCTTTAGTTCTTCCATTGTAAATCTCTGTTGGATATGCTGCGGACAATTCACATCCCAGGCCTCAACATTGAATATTATTGCTCAAGGATTGGCTTTGCGATCCCCTGATATTCCTCAAATTCCACCGGGCCGCGTAACTATAACAATCTTACCTCATAATATCTTTCTTTCGATTTCTAACTCCTCATTTTAGATATGTTGCCTATTCTATTATACTCGTAATTATTTTAATTTCATTACTCAATGTTTTATTCACGGGGCACTTATCAGAAATTTCAAGAAGTCTTAGTTTCTGATCTTCTGTCAATTCTCCAAAGAATTTTAAGTTTTTTTCAATGATGTGAACATACCCATCTTCTGATTCACAATCCTCGCAGTCTTTTGCATATATCCGTGATTGTTCGAGGTGCACATGGACCTCTTCCAAATCCCATCCCTTCCGATCAGCATACATCCGTAGTGTCATGGTCACACAGGCGCCCAGGGCAGCCAGCAGGAAATCATATGGTGTGGGTCCAAGATCCAGTCCAAAAGGTACCGGCTCGTCCGCAATTATTTGATTATTTCCAGCCTCAATGACTGTTTTATATTTGTCTCTGCCAATTTTTGCTATTACTTGTGTCATTTTAAATAATATTTAAGCATTATAATCTTGTTTTTGCATCATATTGTTGAGAAGTGACCAACAGAAAATTAGATTTCAACTACTATATCAGTTTTTGGTTTAGAACAGCAAATCAGCACCATTCCTGGTGACGGTGTTTCCAAGGGTTCTGGGGAATAATCTACTTCTCCTTCTTTGAGGTCGCAAACACAGGTGTGGCATATTCCAGATCGGCAGCTAAAGTCAGGATTTAATCCCTGGGCTTCCGCCAGATCAAGGATGCTTCCGAAAGAAGGATTCCACTGAGTGGTGATCCCGGATTTTGAAAATACAACTTCCACCTCATTGCAACATTCGGTAACCTCAGCCAGACGTTTAGCCTGAGTCACTTTACTAAGGTGTCCCAACCCTTAGG
>JADFHN010000103.1 GCA_022567155.1 Bacteroidota bacterium | reverse complement strand
GGGCGCACACACCGATCCGGTAGACTCGATGCCAGTGTCCAGGGCACGGCGGTGTCCCCCCGACGATCTGGCCCCTTTCCGATCACCCTCCTATGTGGGGGCGGGGTATATCTTTAACGCGGGAGACGCTCGACACGTCTACGTACCAGAAGCGACCCCATCGGGAGTTCGGCCATGAGCGCTCTCACACGAGCTACGCTCTACATCGCAGTTCTTTTTCTCCCTGGCCTGGCCAAGGCTCCGGTGGTGTACGCCCAAGGAGCCGAGGCCACGGACCGGGACCGGGCCGTCCACCTGCTGCAGAGGGCCACGTACGGGCCCCGACCACAGGATATCGAACAGGTGCTCACGGTCGGGATCGCCGACTGGCTGGATTGGCAGCTCCACCCCGAGCGTATCACCGACGCGGCGCTCGCACCTCTCTTGGACCGGATTCCCGTGGTGTCCATGAGCCTTCCCGAGCTTCTAGGGCAGTATCCCCCTAGCCAGGTTCTTCGGTCCGTTCGAGAGCTCGCCCAGGGTACTTCGCTCTCCGAGAGTGAGAGGCGCACGCTTCGCCGCGAGCTGGGGGAGCACAGCCCGAGACGGATCCTCGACGGCTTGGCCACCGCACGGATCACGAGAGCCGTCCACTCAGAACGACAGCTCCAGGAAATGATGACCACGTTCTGGTTCGACCACTTCAACGTGTTCTGGGGCAAGGACGCGACCCGGTCACTGGTCCCCGACTACGAACGAAGCGCGATTCGGCCCCACGTATTCGGAAAGTTCGAGGACATGGTCCTGGCCACGGCTCAACATCCGGCCATGCTCTTCTACCTCGACAACTTCCGGAGTACCGCCCCGGACAGCTCGCTTCAGGCCCGGGAGAGGCGAGAGGCCAACAACCGGCGAATGCGCCGAATGCCGGCCCAGGACCGGGCGCGCAGCCTGCAACGCATTCAGCAGCAGCAGAACGGGCGCAGAGCCGGCCTCAATGAAAACTATGCCCGTGAACTCATGGAGCTCCATACGCTCGGTGTGGACGGCGGGTATTCACAAGCGGACGTGATCGACGTCGCCCGGATCCTCACTGGCTGGACGTTCGGGGAGCAAGGGAGCCGAATGCGGATGCGCCAGGCCCAAGCGTCCTACGAGGACGGGCGGCTCGTTCTGCCCGAAATCGACTACGACGAGGCGTATCAGTTCCGATTCCGCGCTGAAGTTCACGACGCCGGCGAGAAAACCGTCATGGGGCATGTCTTCGAGGCCGGCGGGGGCCAGGAAGAGGGTGTGGAGTTGATCCGTATGCTCGCCCACCACCCGTCCACCGCCCGCCACGTCGCGACCCAACTGGCCACCCGCTTCGTCGCGGACGATCCGTCCACGGCCCTCGTGGACCACCTTGCGGAAGTCTTCCTGGCCACATCAGGTGATCTGCGGGAGGTGACGCGGGCGCTATTCACATCAGCCGAGTTGGATAAGATGGAAACTCCCGAAACAACACTGGCGGCGGTAGCCGGATTGCAGGCTGGCTATGGATACGCCAATTATTGGAGCCACCTCGACAAAAAAGCACCTTTTCATGGTCATGATGGTGGTATTGATGGATTTGTTTCTAAATATGCTTACAACCGGCAGTTGGGTGTTGGCTATGCCCTTTCCAATAACGGATCAACAGGTTTTGGAGAAAAAATACCCTCATGGATCGTGGATTATCTGACACAATCAGCGCAGGATCCAACATTACCGGTAAAATCAATTCAGGAGAAAGCCGTAAGCCCTTATACCGGGTATTATCGCTATTATAGTTCACGAAACGAGCTGTTTGCTCCGCTTGAATTTCTCATGAATGGCCGGCATCTCCGGTACGAGAATGACACGCTTTATCTATCGCGTTTTTTAGGTAAAGATGAAGCATGGGTTCACTCCGGCAATAATCTTTTCAGAAAACCGGACCATAATACACCAACTATGGCGTTATTAAAAGATTCTGTCGGGAAAGAGATAATTGCAGGTATGCGCACCGGATACCTGCAACGATCAGGGTTTGTGTGGCCCGTTATCCTTCGCATTATCCTTGTCGCGGCGCTGTTATTCAATATTATTATGATACCTGCAGGGGTTGTCATTTCGATACTACAAGTGTTCGGCAAGGTTGACAGGTTTATAAGCCGGTCGTTTACGATACCGTTTCTTTCGTCTGCATGTTTTGTAGCTTTTCTCGTATTTTTTATGAAATCCCTGAATGAACTGGCCCGTCTTGGATCCATAAATTTTTACACGGCCGGTGTATATATATCGGGACTTTTATTTGCAGCATTTACATTGATTTCATTGATACGTACCATCGGGAAAATCAGGGCTAAGCGATCAAAAAAATTGACTTATATCATCTTATTTTTCAGCGTTTTACAATGTTGTCTGCTGGGGTTCATGGTATGGGGACACTATATCGGGCTAAAAACATGGGTATATTAGCCCGATTAAGAACTACCAGCTACCGCCGGCACCGCCACCACTAAAACAGCCACCACCGAATCCCCCGAAGCTCCCTCCGCCACCTGAGAAACCATTCCAGGAATATCCACTACGCGAACCTCCTCCGGAAATGCCTACATCCGGAATAATTATGTCAATATGATCCACTTTTTCATAACTGTTTCCTATTATTAAATGTCCATTGTGAAATTAGCAGGTTTTCAGAAATTGTTTAATTAAAAAAATAGTATGTACACAAGTAAATTCCGTGAACAGGCTCATCAGTTAGTTGACTGGATGGCAGATTATCTGGAAAATACCGAACAGTACCCGGTAAAATCCCAGGTAAAACCCGGCGATATATTGGCACAACTTCCTGTTTTTCCACCTGATGAAGGTGAATCTTTTAATACGATTTTGTCTGATTTTGACAGTAAAATCATGCCGGGAATTACGCATTGGCAACATCCGTCCTTTTTTGCCTATTTCCCGGCAACAAACAGCGAACCCTCTGTGCTGGCGGAAATGCTTACCGCCACCCTGGGGACGCAGTGCATGATGTGGGTAACATCGCCTGCTGCTGCCGAAATGGAAGAACGCATGCTGGAGTGGCTTAAGATCATGCTGCACCTGCCGGACACATGGCATGGCGTCATTCAGGATACGGCGTCAACGGCCACAATTTGTGCACTGCTTACCGCCAGAGAAGTAAAAACAGGTTTTAGTATCAATGAAAATGGTTTTGAAAATAACCCATACAGGATCTATTGCTCCGAACAAGCGCATTCTTCCATTGAAAAAGGTGTGGGAATTGCAGGATTCGGAAGAAACAACCTGCGCAAAATTGCCTGTGATGAAGAATTTGCCATGATACCTGCAGAATTGGAACGGGCAATTCTGAATGATATTGAAAACGGGCTTACCCCGCTTTTTGTAGTGGGCGCACTAGGTACCACAGGTTCAACCGCCATCGATCCCATTGATGAAATAGGCGAAATTGCAAAAAAGTATGCACTCTGGTACCACATTGATGCCGCACATTCAGGAACTGCACTTATACTCGAAGAATTCCGCAGCAGGTTTAAAAAACTGGATCTGGCAGATTCGTTCGTATTCAACCCGCATAAGTGGATGTTTACAAATTTTGATTGCAGCGCTTATTATGTCAGGGATAAAGATGCACTGATAAATACCTTTTCCATGACGCCCGAATACCTCCGGACACGGGAAGAAGCTCAGGTAAATAATTATAAGGATTGGGGTATCCAGCTTGGGAGGCGATTCCGTGCATTAAAATTATGGTTTGTTATCCGGTTTATGGGTGTAAACGAGATCAAAGCACGCATACGAAATCATATCCGGCTGGGACAATGGTTTGCCAGGCAGATAGAGGATCATCACGATTTCGAGCTTTTGGCCCCGGTGCCGCTCAATACGGTATGTTTCCGGTACAATCCAGGTCAGTACGATGAGGAAAAACTCAATGAGATAAATGAGGCGCTGATGAATACCCTCAACGATTCTGGAAAACTGTTTATGACGCATACAAAACTGAACGGAAAAATTGCCTTACGGCTTGTAGCAGGCCAGACTAATGTTGAACAACATCATGTGGAGGAAGCATGGAACCTGATCCGGGCTGAAGCAAAAAAATAATGTTTGAACCTACCTGAGGGTGAGCCGGAATACTATTCCACAGCAGTCAGGAATATACATGTCCTGTTTTCCGCATCTTGCGAAAAACTACTTTTTGTGCTAGCGTAATTAACTGTAATTCAGTAAAATAAATTTTACAAATTTGATGATTTGGGTGCCTCATTGCTGAAAACAGGAGGGCGAGCCGGAATACTATTTTTCAGTGTTCAGGAATATACTTATTTGCCTAATCAGAGCCTTTGACTTTTCCGAACATGAAATTCAACCCCACCCGGGCGCTTATTACGCGGGCGCTTTCTGCGAACAGAATGGACTGAATATTATCCACCAGGCCATAAACCTGAACTGGCCCCAGCTTGGCTGATAATCCCGCACCGAAGTTATTGAATGTTTTGTTACGAAATGTAGCGTTCACACCAACATTCAGGATCTTTCCAAGCTCAAGATTGTAGGTCAGCGCTACAGATGGGGTAAGCTTAGACTTAAATATTTTTCCATAAACTATTACCCCGAATGTATGCATCTTCAACAGGGTGTACCGGCCGCCGGCATAAAACTTTCCGGTAAGTGGTGTGGAGAATACGGTTCCTTCCATCTCCTTCGGTTCAAACAGGTTTTCCAGTGAATCTATTTCATCGTCAATGGTGGACTGGCTGTTCGGGTCATTGTTGTCTTCTTCCAATAATTCCAGTAAGTCAAAACCTTCAAAAGTATATTTAACTTCATCGAACAGATAGCTTTTGGTATCTTCCCTCCAGGTTATTTTACCAACATCCAGTACAGAAGCAGTAAGCAACAGATTATCCATGAGCTTATATTCCACACCTACATCAACACCCCACCCCTTATTGCCGTTCTTAAACAAAAAATAATCCGTATTAAATTCACTATCGACAGAATCGTCGGGAAAAGCGCTATTTAAAAACTTCTCACCTGCGGTGTGAACAGCCCAGGAATCCATGGAAATATGAATACTGTCCATGCTGCTTTCAATATATCCGTTCAGTCCTTCTACCGAAATAGTTCCTATTCCCTGCAGATATTTTAGTTTACCACCTACGGTGATTTTGCTGTTGATTGCCCTGCTATAGCCCACTGCAAGTTCATTGAACCACGATGTGCGGAGATTGATATCGTTGATGCGGATTGAAGCAGGTGCGCCGGGATCTCCTGAGCCTCTGAATGCAAACTCCACCAGGCTTCCTGGCAATGTAAAGCCTGCATCCACTCTTGAATTCAGGCTCAGTGATAAAAATCCTGTCTTTGTCCGCAGTCCTAAAAATAATAAAGCGATATTCCCTTCGAAATCAAAATTCCCGGACTTGTTGAACGCATCGATCACTTTTTGTTCGTCTATCCGTAATGAATCGTCAGCGCCTTTTGTAAAAAAATCATCAAAAGAGGCCGGAGCTGAAAATGAAACATAATCAGAGGATATCAGGGGTAAACCGATGGTTATCTTTGATTTGGGCATGAACACAGGATTTACCTGATTTGACTGCGGTATGCTTGAATACATCTGGTATAATGTAACCTGCTGCGCATGCGCTGTTATGGCTGTAAGGATCATAAATAAGATCAAAAGCTGTTTTTTCATGACCCTCCGACATTAAGTTCAAAATCAATTTGTGCACCCAGTTTTACCTCCAGCTGATAGCTGTCAAGGATTTTTACGGAGGTGGTTCCGCCACCGGTAGTGTTTATCACAGCTTCAATACGTATGGTGGTGGCATTCTGTATTCTTTGCAGCTTATCACCTTCCACTTTTACCTGTATGGTTTTTTCTTTGCTAAGGGTAACATTTCCTTCAGCGTCAACATCAGCGGCTTCGAGGATACGGTTATCTTCATCAATTAATATTTCAAGCTCGGTTCCTGCGGCATCCAGGAAAACCGCCTGTATATCAAGTGAAAGTGGAAATCCGTTGTTGGTATATATCTGGAAAAGAACAAAATCAATGTCATTTGTGAACTCACCACCATCAAATTCAAATAAAGTTGATGCTTCGAGATCAGATAACCGCCCTTTCAACGGCAATTCAATTTTAAGATCCACATCCACAATGCTTTCATTCAGTACAAAACTATTATCTGCAATTCCCTGCGGGTTGATGGTGCCGGCAAACGTATATATGATCTGCGTCGGCAACATGCTGATAAGCTCCGGAAGGTTGGAATTGGTATTATCAATAGTGATAATTGTCCGGATCGTGTCGCCAAGCTGCTCGAGGGTGGGAAAGTTGATAAGCTGGGGCTGCGTGATATCGCCTGTTAAATCGAGTGTTGAAGTTTCGTTAGATGCTTCAAACGATGAAATATTTACTGATACCGGGAGTCCAAAGCTGTTACCAATATTAATACTGATGGCCGGTTCATCCAGAAAAAAAGAACCGCTGATGAGATTTTCAAAAAAATCAAGCTTTAGGGTATCAGAAACAGGGTCAATCGTACGTTCGGATATCTTACCATAGATAGCCTTAAAAGTGGCGTCGAGCAGCTTCACTTCGATTTCCAGTGAGTTTGTCGGAAGAACAGGTTGCCCTTCATAATTCAACGTGATCTCTACCTCAAAATTGAAAGTGTTAACTGTGGTTCCGCCGTCGGTCAGGTCCATTTTCAAATCTGACAGGTCCAGAATATCAATCTGATCCAAAACAGGCTGCGTTCCTGAATATTGCCAGGGATAAGTGATCTCAACCAACTGGCCATTCTGAGAAAGTGAAAGAAAGCGGAATTTAACTTCACCAGAAGCCGGAAAGTTAGCAAGCATTTTCAGCTCAAGTTCACCCGATTTAAGCAGTACCGAATCAATTTCATCTCTTTCTTCCCCTTCTACCATAAAACTGAAAAATTTCGTTTTCGAAATCTGCAGGTTTATCGGCAACTGAATGAGCAAGGGCGAATCAAAACTAAATGACTCCGTATGTGTTTCGTCAGGTAATTCAAGATAGGAAGCGGCATTTTGTGAGAAAAGGTCATTATTTTCATAGGTAAGTATTATCAATCCTTCCTCATCTTTCTCGATAAATACCAGTGTATCATTATTAGTGATAAAGTCTTCAAACCCAAAAGTGGCTTTAGCAATCGGAAACGCCAGACTCGGATTCCAGGTAAACTGACCGATCTTATCCAGGTCGCTGAATGCTCCGTTGCAACCGTAAAAAACAGATGCAATGACCATGAAAAAAATGCCTGATAAAATGGAAGCTTTTTTCAATATAAATAGTTCAAAATAATGATTAATACAAAATTGATAACCAAGGTAACATCATTTGGTTGAAAATACGTTCGACGGATCTTGAAATGCCTTAAATTCCAGCGCATTGCCACTTGGATCAGAAAAAAACATGGTAGCCTGCTCACCGGGTTTTCCTTTGAAACGAATATGCGGTTTGATGATAAAGGCAATATTGGCACGCTCCATTTTTTCAGCTAGAGCATGCCAATCATTCCATTCAAGTATGGCACCGAAATGCCGTACAGGTACAGAATCACCATCTACCTCGTTGGTTTGAACAGGCTTCACCTCTTCTGGTTTCAGATGTGCCGTTACCTGGTGGCCGAAAAAATCGAAATCAATCCATTTATTTGTCTGCCTGCCTATTCGGCATCCCAGTAACTCTTGAAAAAAATGCCTGGTACTTTCTAGATTATCAACCGGAAATGCCAGATGGAATGGAGTACTCATATTATTTAACGATACCGGAGTTTTTTTGCCCGGATTTTTCAAATACATTTATCGATTTTTACAAACGCATGAGTGCAACTTTCATCTTTTTTGTTTCACAACAATGAAAGAATTTATTGCCGGTCAAAATACTTTTTCATGTGCTTATCTGGTGCATACAATGCCCGGAATAAAGATACGCATGAAACCTAAAAGTTTACATACTGCTGTACGAAATCTGACTTCCAAATCAGAAAAGGAGAATAAAAATGGGGAAAATGCAATTCCGAACCACATCCGCTTGATGAATACCGATGCGATAAGTGGATTTCCGTAATACATGTACTGGTAATAGGTGACATCCGATGCTTACTAAATAATCAAATTAATCACAACTATGTAACACAGTTTAAACCCTGACTCAACACATATGGAGGCCGTGTAAAGGAACTCTATAGGAAGGGCATTAATTGTAAATTTCAGAATCTCTATAAAAAGTACCCCACGCAAACCAATAACTCATACACGTTTTGGGAATGACCAGTTGCTCGCCTTTTCGAGGCCCATCTATTGCTTTTCCAAAGACATCCCATTTGTTTCCTTCAGCATCGGACATAATAGCAGGAAATTCGTCGTTTAACGCCTGAAACATCAATTCATTACCGTCTTCAAGATGTGTTTCAAAAACTACCATGAAATTCATCTCGCTGCTGCCTGCTACTACAATAGTTTCGCCCTGAAACTGGTCATGAATTACAGATATAGGGCCTTCGAAAGATTTGAAGCGGTAGGCTTTGCCCTCATCATTTATTGTAACACCGAGTATTCGTTCTTTACGTGAAAGCCGGTCGTCAATAAAATCAACAGGGAAGATCAGAAATGGGTCATGCCTGTAATCTGCTTTTGTCAGCGGCTCGATGTAGGGATATACATTATAAGGCCTGTTGAATCCCGTATTTAACGAAACCACTTTCGATTCCGGATACATTTTTTTCCAGGTACTCCAGGTAGTTTCAATAATCGGATACATATGGGGTTCCTGGCCTATTTTTTTGCCATTTATACATTTCATCAGCATTTGCGACCACAAACTACCACTTCGGCGGTCATAGGGAATTAGATTGGAGTTATATAAAAATCCCGATACACCATACGTTGAAAGTTCTTTGGCTAAAAACATATCCCAGGCCATTGCACTACCTGTAAGTGGGCAGTAATTGATAGAAAAGTGCTTCGATTTTACGCGGTCATTTATGATTTCGTGCCAGTCCAGGATTTTATGCGGATACGCCCGGTAACCGTCTTCCGTATTGATGCCGATAATCAGGTCGTTTTCATCCAGGTAACCAATTTCTGTAGCTAATCTCATTTCCGGTTGCTCCAGCGCAGGTATACCGTCCTTTCCCGGACCTGCATCAATCACCTTTGATTTAGGAACAAGCCACTGGTCAACCGGAGTAATATTTTGAAAGGCATTATAGGGCAACGGATCTTTTCCACATGACGCAAGTAAACATACGAACGCGAAAATTGTCAGGTACGATTTCAAGGCGGTTTTGTTTGCTTTGTAGAATATAGAACAAAAAATGGATTAGGATAAGTTCACGAAATGAAGAAAAATATATTCACCACATAGAATTTGCACAAAGGAGTTATTTTTGGAACCTGATTGCTGAATTAAATTATGATTTTAACATTTCAATATTTTTGGTACAGTTGTCTGGACTGAAACTGAAAAAGATTTAGATGATTCGAAAAGTATATTGGTTAGGGTTATTTGTATTTCTATATACAGTATTTTCAGAATACTCTCTGGATGCTGGCGAAACACAATTTTCATGATGGAAGACATTTTTTGTTTCCTTTATTAGTTCATATTATAAAAGTTAAATTATGAAAAAGCAAATTATTTTGATTTTGTGCATGTTCCCACTGGCTGTATTATCACAATCCTTGGCCTGGGAGGAATACGATCCCCCCTCCACGCTTGTGGTTCCCGAGCATCCTGTCATCAAGGCAAAGTTTCCGTTTATTGACGTCCACAGCCATCAGTTTCGCATGCCTGAAATGGACCTTGGAAAGCTTGTTGGAGAAATGGATGAACTGAATATGGCGGTAATGATAAACCTCAGTGGAAGGGGAAGAGGCGGCACCGAGCACCTGGAAGGATCATTGAAAAATGTCAATGACCATTTCCCGAACCGTTTTATCGTTTTCACTAATATTGATTTCAACAATATAGATGCTCCCGGATGGACCGAAAATACGGTAAGGCAAATTGAACAGGATGTAAAACTGGGAGCCAATGGATTAAAGATCTACAAAAGCCTGGGCATGTACTCCAAAGACAGCCTGGGCAATCGCGTACACGTAGATGACCCCAGGATTGATCCGGTGTGGGAAAAATGCGGAGAACTGGGAATTCCGGTGCTGATCCATACCGCTGATCCCCGGCCCTTCTGGTCGCCGACGGATGAACAGAATGAACGCTGGCTGGAGCTGACAACACATCCGCGCAGAAAACGCAGCAACACGGACCCTGCTCCATGGGAAACCATTATCGAAGAGCAACATAATGTATTCAGAAAGCACCCAAACACCATTTTTATTAACGCACACATGGGCTGGTATGCCAACGACCTTGGTGCACTTGGTAAACTTATGGATGAACTGCCCAACATGTATGTCGAAATCGGGGCTGTGATTGCAGAACTGGGCCGGCAACCACGCGCTGCAGGTAAATTCTTTGAAAAATACCAGGACAGAGTGCTTTTTGGAAAAGATTCGTATCATCCGGAAGAATACTACACATATTTCAGGGTACTTGAAACGTCCGATGAGTATTTCCCTTACTACAAACGGTATCATGCTTTCTGGAGAATGTATGGCCTGAATCTCAATGACCAAATACTAAAAAAGCTTTATTATAAAAATGCCCTCCGCATTATCCCTAATATAGATAAAGCCCTTTTTCCAGACTGATGTTAAAAATTGATCTGACAGGTAAAAACATCCTCGTTACAGGTGCTTCTGGTGGTATCGGGGCGGCTATTGCGAAAACGATGGGTGCATGCGGCGCGCGTATTGGGTTGCATTATTTTCAGAACGAGGAGCGAGCGAAAGAAATTCAAAAAGCGACAGGCAATAATTCCAAATTATATCGTGCCGATCTGGCTGATCATACTCAGATTGCCAGCCTTTTCAGCAAGGTTGTCAGCGACTTCGGGCAGCTACATGTAATTATAAACAACGCAGGTATTGCACTCGAATCAGATCCTGCAGGAAATGACATGAAGTTTGTGGATGACTGGCATAAAACCATGGAGGTGAACCTGAATGCCATTGGCTATTTATGCAAAATGGCAGTCGCACATTTTATCGAAAAAGGCGGAGGAAAAATTGTTAATATTTCTTCCAGGGCGGCTTTCCGTGGTGATACGAAAGAGTATCTCGCTTACGCGGCGTCAAAAGGCGGCATCGTATCGTTGACCCGCTCAATTACCCGGGCATATGGGAAACAGGGAATCGTGGCATTTAACATTGCCCCCGGTTTTGTTCGCACCGATATGGCCAAAGATTTTATTAAGAACTACGGTGATGCGTTTGTTAAAAATGATCTCGCGCTTGACAGGCTGACAGAACCGGAGGACATTGCTCCTATGGTAGCCTTTCTGGCAAGCGGTATGGCAGACCACGCTACTGGCTGCACCATTGATATAAATGCAGGTAGTTACGTGCATTAGCTGGGATGCATATTTATTTGAGTGAATTTTTATTATTAATTTGTATCCAATAATTCTCGTCCCGTTTACGGGACGGTTAAAAAACAAATCCTTATCGGGCTTTAGCCACATAAATTTAAATTTCTTGAACGTACAAAT
>JADFHN010000160.1 GCA_022567155.1 Bacteroidota bacterium | reverse complement strand
CACGGAACATACTGATGAATACACTATGTCCCCCTCTCCGAGGGGGTGAAGGGGGAGGAAAAAATACAAGTAATCATTGAAAAGTATGAAAAAAGAAAGAAATGATCAAAAGAGTAAAGCAAGGAAACATTAGCTTATTAATAAAACTTAAATGGTTAATTAAATTTAACTTTAACGCTTCTTCCAATCCAAATGAAACCTAAAGCTGATGTGTGGAATCGCGGGGTTTTTAAATTATGATTACAGGCACGATTACTTCAGGAAAGTAAACCGGATACAAATCCACCGGGGCCCTGATCATCAGGGAACCTGGTTTGCAGGTCCGGTTGCATTGTTTCATCAGCGGTTGTCGATCATCGATCTTTCAGAAAAGGCCAATCAACCTTTTGAAAAAGAGGGGCTTGTCATCATTTATAACGGGGAAATATACAATTACCCCGAATTACGCAAAGAACTGAAAGAAAGCCGGGGAATCAATTTTATTACCCACTCCGATACGGAAGTAATTCTCGAACTTTACCGGATTCACGGTGAAGGTTGTCTCCGTTTACTACGGGGAATGTATGCCTTTGCCATTGTTGATATACAGAAAAAATCACTTTTTCTTGCCCGGGATCCTTTGGGTATAAAACCGTTGTTTTATGCATCGCAGGGAGAAAAATTTGCCTTTGCTTCCGAACTGAAAACGCTGGTATCTTCTCCGGATTTCAGTAAAAAAATTAATACCTATGCGCTTGCCGGAAGCATGAATTACCTGTGGGTTCCCGGCAATGATTGCATCTTCGGTGGATGCAACAAACTGCCTGCAGGACATTTTTTGAAGGCAGACCATAACGGGAATACGCAGATTCAGCAGTATTACCAGCCCGACACACGTATAGAAGACTATGATGAAGAAGAGCTCATTGATTTACTCGATCACCAAATCAGTGATTCCGTAAATAAACACATGGTAGCTGATGTTCCCGTCAGCGCTTTTCTGAGCGGAGGGCTGGACTCATCGCTGATTTCGGTTTTGGCAAGAAACAAAGGGCCCCTTACGACTTATACCATCAAAATTGCCGGTAAAGACAAAAAAGCGGAACAAATGCCCGATGATTCTTTATTTGCGCGAAAAGTGGCAAAAAAGTTTGACCTTGATCATCATGAAATTGAAATATCTCCGGAAATAACCCGGGAGCTTCCCCACATTATATATCACCTCGACGAGCCCCTGGGCGACCCTGCTGCTATAAACACATACCTGATATGTAAGGCAGCGAAAGAAAATGGCAGTAAAGTGCTTCTTTCGGGTATGGGCGCCGACGAATTGTTTTTCGGTTACAGACGGCAAAAAGCGCTGCTATTGGCATTGAAGTACCGGAAAATCCCGAAATCAATTAGAAAGATCGTTTCGTCGGGCCTGCAATATATGCCGGTAAAGATTGGAAACCGCGGTATAAAACCTGTAAGATGGGCCAAACGGTTCGAATCCTTTGCAAACCTTCCGGAACCGGATGCCTACATGCGAAGCTACTCCTACTACGACGAGGATGCACTTGATAGCCTTTTTGTGGAAGATATGAGTAATGAAATTAATCAACTCTATAATGATCATCGCCAGATATTTCACAGCCTTTCTGATAAAGATGTTATTAACCGGATGTGCTATACCGATATGCAGATGTTTATGCAGGGGTTGAATCTGACGTACACCGACAGGGCTTCGATGGCTGCATCTGTTGAAGTACGCGTACCATTTATAGATACCCATGTGGTGAAGCTGGCCATGTCCATACCGGGAGAAATGAAATTCAAGAAGCAGGAATCCAAATACATATTGAAAAAAGTAGCCGAACGATACCTGCCTCATGAGGTTGTTTACAGGCCCAAAGCATCTTTTGGCGCTCCGATACGAAGCTGGATATCCGGAGACCTCAGGGAAATGGTGGATGACCTTTTAAGTGAGGAAAATAGTAAAAAAAGAGGGATATTTAATCCTATCTTTGTCAAAGACCTGATAAAGTCGGACAGGAATGGATCGAAAGACAATGCATACCAGATATATCATCTGCTTACGATCGAACTCTGGTTTCAGGAGTTTGTTGATAAGTAGCCTGCTGGCTGCCTTATTTTCCTGTCAGGTGACCTTTGAGAATGAAATTAAGAATCCGGGGTTCGTTATGAGTGAAAATGAACCGGTCCCTAAGTCCTGGGTGCTGGAAGGCAATGAGGCGTCTGTCAAAAAAGAGGTGTTTGAAAACAATAGCTATAAACCTGTATTAACAGGAGGGAAGTCTCCCGTGGTTTTATTTCAGGAAATTACGTTACCGGACTCGGGAAGTTATTTTGTGATCGGGAAGTTCCGGGCTGAAATTGAAAAAGGTACATTTTTTATCGAGGCAAAAGGGGCATCTGTTGATAAACGGATTGAATTTACAAGTAGTAAAGAAGTTTGTAAGCGTACACTCTTTTCTGTTCATACCACCGGACCCGAAATCATAAAATTAAGTATTGGACTTGTAGCCAATACCCTGGGTTTAGTCTTTCCTGATACATTGTTTGTTTACAAGGAACAATATTTTAAGAATGTAGCGCTCAATCTTGATAAAATGAAGAGTGAAATAGCAGCGATCACCGGTGTATCTTCATTCGATGCAGGTACTTTTGATCAAAATGTGGAAACTATTGGCACAAGCATCAATACCTCATTATTAAATAATTCAGGGCAGGAAGGACAAGCCATTGCGTCCCTTTATGCATCCGATCTGTTTAATTCGGAACAAACTTCTTATTTGCATACGTATATGGTAGATGATAAGGATCGCAACGCCTATTGCCAGAAAAGCAGCTTATCCCTTGATGAAATCCTGAAACTATATAAAATCCCTGTTCGGCAGATCCATTGGCAAAAAAACTGCTCGGGAATCCACCAGTTTACGGAATACTGGAACCCCTACGATAAGCAATGGAAATTGATAGATTTATATTATGGAATACGATATGTGGATGATGAAGGGAATTACCTGGGATTTGAAGAGGTGGAAAAACTCGTCAGGGAGAATAATTTTTCAATGGGAAATGTGATTAAGAGAGATATGGGTAGATTATATTTTGATGAAAAAGAAATCATGGATGGTTGGCAAAATACTGATCTGGCGGTCCGGATTATCAGGAAATAGGTATTTCCACTGAATTGAGACTATCCATTTAAAACATTTGTTGACTTTAAAGCTGGTGTAAAGAATATACATTAATTAGAGTCTGTCCATAAACCGGCAATCTGGCAATAAAGAAAAATTGAATTCCAATATTCCCCTCCCTGGAGGGGTGTAGGGGTGGGTTTATCAAAAAAATCATTCAATTTTTCTTTGCATAAATGACTTAATAGAC
>JADFHN010000102.1 GCA_022567155.1 Bacteroidota bacterium | reverse complement strand
TGATTATTAGTTTTTTCTTTTCTTTGACGGTTTTTTCTTTGTCTTCTAGGTATTTTTTCCATTTGTCTTGAAAAGCATTAGATTCATTGAAGTATTTTAATTCTATTTGTAGCGATTATTACAGTTTTTGTGGTTGGTGCTGGTTGGTCTAGTTTAGGTAGTAATTTTAGTATAGGTTATGAATTTCTTGATGAAGAAAAAGTAGTTCATATTTGGAATACTCAAGATGATTATTTTTTCAATAAAAGCTCAGGGATTCAGTTCACTAATTATTTTCAGGAATACTGGACAAGAAATATTTTTTGTATTGGATATTATAATGGAGATGAATGGGTTAAAATAAAGTGTGCAGATGAACTTACAAACTTTGAAAAAACAATAGAATCAGATGATGAGACTTATGTAAGTGCTACTCTTTGGAAAGATATTAGTTTTATTAAAAACCAGATTGAGTATAATATGGAATTAAAGATTAATTATTATTTGGGTTTAAATGATAAAAATCTATCTATAACAATCTCTGGAAAGAATACAGGAATAGATATTCCTGTAGATTTAGGGTTTGCTTGGAAGATTACAGATTGGGAAATTCCACATGAAGGGACTGGTGGGGATTCAATTTTTATTAATCAAACAAATTATTTTCAAAATCACTAGCCCTGAAAAACAGCGAAAACGGAATTAGCAGCAACCCCAAAAAAGCCAACGAGAAAATTTTATTCGTATATCTGCGGAACATTAATACGCTATTTTAAAATGTTAGGTTAAGTTTGGGCTTTACTCTCACTTACATAAATTTTTACACAATCATCTTAATAAATAAATACCTTCTAAAGTACATTGGTAACCCTGTCAACCTTAAAAAATCACCTTAATATAATTGATAATCTGACAATTGCTTAATAATTTCCTTTTTTTCCAAAAATACCTTTAAATCCTGCTACCTTTGTATCCCATAAGTTGATGACTTAATTTATCTGTCACCTTGTAGAAAAATCGTTATTTACCTACTGTATCTGACTTATGGGATCCACTAAAACAGCCAAACATATTTTCGTTACCGGAGGGGTAACCTCTTCGCTCGGAAAAGGAATTATCTCTGCCTCACTGGGAAAACTCCTGCAGGCACGCGGGCTTTCCGTTACCATTCAAAAGTTTGATCCCTACATCAATATCGACCCCGGAACACTGAACCCCTATGAGCACGGCGAATGCTACGTAACCGACGATGGCGCTGAAACCGACCTGGACCTTGGCCACTACGAACGCTTTCTAAGCATCACCACCTCCCAGGCCAACAACGTCACTACCGGCCGGATCTATCATAATGTGATCACCAAAGAACGCCGCGGCGACTACCTCGGAAAAACCGTGCAGGTAATCCCGCATATTACAGATGAAATTAAAAACAGCTTTTTTAAGCTGGATGAATCAGGTGAATATGATATCATTATCACTGAAATCGGCGGTTGTGTAGGCGATATTGAGTCGCTTCCTTTTATCGAAGCGGTTCGTCAGGCAAAGCTTGACCTCGGCCCAAATGATTTTCTTTCCATCCACCTGACCCTGATCCCTTACCTTCATGCAGCCAAAGAACTTAAAACCAAACCTACCCAACACTCTGTAAAACAACTGCTCGAAGCAGGAATTCAGCCTGATATTCTGGTATGCCGCACCGAATGGCCTCTGCCGATCGAAATCCGTAAAAAACTGGCACTGTTTTGTAATGTGCAGCTAAATTGTGTAATCGAAGCCATTGATGCCGAATCCATTTACGATGTTCCCCTGCACATGCGCAAAGAAAAACTCGCTGACCGGGTCCTCTCTAAACTTAAACTTCCTAAAACAGAACCCGACCTGACTAAATGGAAAGAATTTCTCGGAAGACTTAAAAACCCGGTAGAAGAAGTTGAAATCGGGCTTGTAGGTAAATACGTAGAATTTCCCGATGCCTATAAATCAATCGTTGAAGCATTCACTCATGCCGGCGCTGAAAATGAATGTAAGGTAAATATTCGCTGGATATCCTCTGAAGATATCACACCGGCAAATGTGGGTGATTATCTTCATGGGCTTCACGGTGTGCTGGTGGCTCCCGGATTTGGTGTAAGGGGAATTCAAGGCAAAATCGACGCCATCCGGCACCTGCGTGAAAATGAAATTCCGTTTCTGGGAATATGCCTTGGCTTGCAATGCGCTGTCACCGAATTTGCCCGTAATGTGCTTAAAATGCCCCAGGCAGACTCAACCGAGATCAATCCGCACACACCCGACCCGGTAATTTATTTGATGAATGAACAAAAAACAATCACCGACAAAGGAGGCACGATGCGTTTGGGCGCGTACCCGTGTACTCTCAAAAAAGGCTCGAAATTGTATTCTATTTATGGTAAAATGCATATCTCCGAACGACACAGGCACAGGTACGAATTTAATAACCAGTATTTAGAGGAATTCGAGAATGCCGGAATGATTGCATCCGGCATCAATACGGATTTGAACCTGGTTGAAATTTTTGAATTAGAGTCGCATCCCTGGTTTATAGGCGTTCAGTTTCACCCCGAACTGAAAAGTACGGTTCTGAATCCACACCCTCTTTTTATCAGGTTTATCGAAGCGGCACTGAAATTCAGGAAAGTTTCGTTCAAAAAGGAAGCAATAAATCTATAAAATAATAACTTTGCAGCCTGTTTTTTAACAGTTACTTTATGGATAAGAATACAGCCACCGGTTTGATACTGATTTCGTTGATGCTGATCATTTACTTTCAGTTTTTCAGTCCAACCGTAGAGCCTGTCGAGGAGCAGCAAAGTCCGCAGGAGGTCAGTAAACAACAACCAGCGGATTCCGGCATAGTGACACCTGCTGAAACCGAAGACCGGCAAACGCAATTCTCTGCAGCAACCGAATCAGCTGCACTCCGGCAACTTCAGGCGCGCTATGGCATATTTACTCCCGGAGCAACAGGCGATGAAGTGGTAACAACACTCGAAAACAACGATATTAAAATTGATTTCAGTTCCAAAGGGGGTAACATAAGCCAAGTATTGCTCAAAGAGTATCTCACTTACCACAAAAATTCTCTGATTATACTTGATGATAAATCAAGTAAAACATCCTTTTTAATTGGTGCGGCAGGCAACATCATCGACCTGAAAGAATTATATTATGAAGTAAGGCGGACTAAAAAGGCAGATACCATTATTCTGGAATATACGCTTAACCTTGACGCCGGCAGGTCTGTACATCAAACATACTATTTTCCACCGGAGGGATTTGAGATTGGCTATGAAATCCGAATTAATGGACTCGATGCCTACCTGCAATCCGATCCTGTTTTTCGCTGGGAAAATAAAATGAAAAACCTTGAGCATGATGTTTCCGAAAGCAGGATCAGAGCCACGCTGAATTACTACACAGCAGATGGGAGTTTCGATGGTTTTTCAGAACGCAGCACCGATCTGGAGGAAGAAAACCTCCCCGCTACAAAATGGATTTCATTTAAACAACACTTTTTTACCTCTGCCATCATTGCAAAACGCCAGTTCAACTCAGCGTATGTTTCCATTTCCGTGGATGAAGCCGATACAAGCACGGTAAAAACCGGCATCGCCACGTTAAAGGTCCCTGCATCCGATGTAGCGGATGGGGCCCGGTTTTCCTATTACTTCGGACCCAATAATTACCAGATTCTGAAAAAAGTTACAAATGGATTTGACAAGAATATCTACCTGGGATTTCTTCCGATCAATCTTGTTAACAAATACCTGATCATACCCATTTTCAACTTTCTGGAAAATTACATTTCCAATTACGGGATCATCATTATCATCCTTGTTTTAATTATTAAAATACTGCTCTCGCCCCTTTCTTACAAGTCATATCTTTCGATGGCTAAAACCAAAGTGCTAAAGCCAGAGTTGGACGAGATTAAAAAACAGTTTCCTGACGACACGCAGAAGCAGCAGCAGGAACAAATGAAGCTTTACCAGCAAGTTGGAGTAAATCCACTGAGTGGTTGCGTACCCATGCTGCTTCAAATGCCCATTCTTTTTTCCATGTTTTATTTTTTTCCCAGTTCCATCGAACTCCGTCAGGAATCATTTCTATGGGCGGACGATCTTTCTACCTACGATTCGATAATGAGCCTCCCTTTTACTATTCCATTTTATGGTGATCATGTCAGCTTATTTGTAATTTTAATGACGGCGTCAACTATACTATACACCTGGTCAAACAACCAGATGACTTCGATGCAGGGACCTATGAAATCGATGATGTACATGATGCCGGTAATCTTTATGTTCGTACTGAATTCTTTTCCGGCAGCTTTGAGTTTTTATTACTTTATTTCAAATATTATCACTTTCGGCCAGCAGGCGCTGATCAAAAAATTTGTGGACGAAGATAAGATCAAAGCCGTTCTGGATGAGAACAGACTCCGTAACCGTGATAAAAAGAAATCAAAATTTCAACTCAAACTCGAGCAGGCGATGAAAGTCAGCAAGGACACATCAAAAAAGAAAAGAAGATAATCCGGTATATCATTTCATATTAACAATTATTAATTATTAATCAAATATTGTCTGTAACGGGTATAGACAGAAAAATTCGTTGATTATCAGCACCATGAAAACGTTTGTTTTTTAACCCTGCGCGGAAGTGCAATTAATTCGTATAAACTTCTATCTTTGTACACTTTTGCTTATACGAATTTTCTATAAAATTAATATGAATATCACGTATTATGGCCACGCCTGTTTTGAGGTTGCACTGCAAGATATAAAACTTTTATTTGATCCGTTTATAACACCTAACCCGCTTGCATCCGGTATCGATGTATCAGCAATCCGTACGGATTATATACTGCTTTCTCACGGGCATGAGGATCATGTGGCGGATGTGGAAACGATATATCAGAACAACAATTGCAGAATAATCTCTTCTTTCGAAATTGTTTCCTGGTTTCAGAACAAAGGACTGGAAAACGGGCATCCAATGAACCACGGTGGAAAGTGGTCGTTCGATTTCGGCGAAGTAAAAATGGTCAGCGCCATACATTCAAGCTCACTTCCTGACGGGTCTAATGGAGGGAATCCGGCCGGATATGTTATCACCACCGGAAATACAAGATTTTATTATGCCGGCGACACCGCCCTCACTTACGATATGAAGTTAATACCTGTGGATGGAAAAATTGACTTTGCTTTCCTTCCTATAGGCGATAATTTCACAATGGGCATCGAAAACGCTGCTAAAGCAGCAGCATTTGTAGAAACGAACAAGGTTGTAGCCATGCACTTCGATACATTTCCTTACATTGAAATTGACAAAAATCTGGCGAGGGAAGTATTTGAAAGAAATCAGATTGAACTCATTTTGCCGGAAATCGGCGAAACCATTGAACTTTAAAATATACATACACGGATATATCAGATGGGAAAAATAATTGCAATTGCAAATCAAAAAGGAGGGGTAGGAAAAACCACAACAGCAATTAATCTTGCGGCGTCGCTTGCTGCACTTGACTTTAAGACACTTATCGTGGACGCTGATCCGCAGGCCAATTCTACTTCCGGTGTGGGTATCAGTCCTAAAGAAGTGGAAAGCAGTATTTATGAGTGCATGATAAATGAAGTAAGTGCGGGAAATGCTGTTTTGGAAACAAATATGAATTTCCTGTATCTGATTCCTTCCAACATTGACCTTGTAGGCGCTGAAGTGGAATTGGTAAATATTCCGGAGAGAGAAGAAAAAATGCGTACCGTTTTGCTGCCTATCAAAGACGATTTTGATTTTATCATTATCGATTGCTCTCCTTCGCTTGGCCTTATTACAATCAATGCATTGACGGCTGCCGATTCGGTAATCATCCCGGTTCAGTGCGAATATTTTGCCCTTGAAGGTTTAGGCAAACTGCTGAATACCATCCGGATAATCCAGAACAGGCTCAATACCGATCTTGAAATTGAAGGTATATTACTAACCATGTATGATGTACGAGTGCGACTTTCGAATCAGGTAGTTGAAGAAGTAAGAAAGCACTTCAGCAATTTGGTTTTTAACACTATTGTTCCAAGAAATATTAAACTGAGCGAAGCGCCAAGTTTTGGCATCCCGGCGCTTATTCATGATGCTGACAGTAAGGGGGCTATCAGTTACCTGAATCTGGCCAATGAAATTACGCATAAAAATGCTTTGATTGAATAGCAGGGGAAACTAATTAGAGTCTGTCTAAAAAGTAATGATGATTGGAGAATCAAAAAAAATGAATGACTTTTATATTGACCCACCCCTAACCCCTCCAGGGAGGGGAATAATTGGTATTCATTTTTTTTGAATTACGGACATTATGGACAGACTCTAATTACAAATTAAATCCCGGAATGGCAGAAAAGAAAAAACCAAAAAAGAGAAATGTACTCGGAAGAGGACTGGAAGCATTACTGAATGATTCAGCGAAAATGCATTCCGAAAGCCTGGGAACCCGGCATCTTTTAACAGGCAGCATTGGCGAAATACCTGTTGCAGATATCGAGGCAAATCCGTATCAGCCCCGATCCAATTTCGAAGAAAAATCACTGAAAGAACTTGCGGCGTCTATCAAAGTGCATGGTATTATTCAACCTGTTACCGTCAGAAAACTGAGCCCGGGCAAATACCAGCTCATTACAGGCGACCGTAGGCTGCAGGCCTCAAGACTGGCAGATAAAAAGGTGATTCCCGCCTACATCCGTACCGCCAACGACCAGCAAATGCTGGAAATGGCTCTCATCGAAAACATCCATCGAGAAAACCTGAACGCCATTGAAATTGCACTGGCATACCAGCGACTGATCACAGACTGCAACCTTAAACATGAAGAATTAGGTGACCGTGTGGGTAAAAACCGGGCTACGATAAACAACTACCTCCGGTTGCTTAAACTACCTCCTGATATTCAAGTAGCTGTAAGGGATAGCAAGATCACGATGGGGCATGCAAGGGCTTTGATAAACATCGAAAATATTGAATTACAGCTCACACTGTTTCATAAAATATTAAAAGATGACCTTTCGGTAAGAAAAGCGGAAGAACTTGTGAGAAATTTCGGGAACACATTCAAATCAGATCCGTCAGCCAGGCAACAAAAGAAGAGTCAGGAGGCAATGAGTCACGAAATGGCGAATCTCCAGAAACAACTTTCATCTCATTTTGGCTCAAAAGTTGTGGTAAAAAACTATAAATCAAATACGGGAGAAATCCGGATACCATTTGTATCTGTTGATGACCTCAACAGGATACTGGAAATCCTTGAAGTGGATTGATGAAAATTCTATACTATTTAATTGTTTTATTGTTTGTGTCTTTAGCACAAGATGTATTTGCACAGAAACCGGATTCAGTGTCAGTTGATAATGAAACGTACATGTACGAAGCGCTCGGATCGGATACGGTAAATGTACAGGATATTGAACAGCTTTCGCCAGCGAAAGCCGCTTTATATTCCGCAGCGATACCTGGACTTGGACAAGCTTATAATGGCAAATACTGGAAAATACCCATCGTTTACGGTGGCCTCTTCATGTTTGGGAATTTGATTTATGATAACAACATACAGTATCAGTATTTCAGAAGAAATCTTATTGCCGAAATCGACGACAATCCTGAAACCATAAATATCACCGGAAGAGAAGCTGAAAATCTTCGTGCAAACCGTGACCGGTTTCGCAGATTCCGCGATCTGAATATGATCCTGTTCAGTGTTGCATATTTTTTACAGATTGTCGATGCGCATATCGATGCACATCTTCTGTACTTCAGGATTAATCCTGATTTCACAGTTTATGTAGATCCGGCGATCATGCCCACAAACCGCAACTTAACGATGGGACTGTCGTTTAAACTAAGGTTCTGATGAAAGTTGCACTTGTCGGGTACGGTAAAATGGGAAAAGAAATTGAAAAAGTGGCTGTAAGCCGTGGACATTCCATTGCTGCCCGGATTTCTGCAACGAACCGGGGTAAAAACATGAACCTGAACAATGCAGACGTAGCCATTGAATTTTCGCATCCGGAAGCAGCTCTGCAAAACATTACAAACTGTATTGATCAGAAAATTCCGGTTGTATGCGGTACCTCCGGATGGTTAAAGGATCTTGACACTGCAGTGGAATATTGTAAAAATCTCAATGGAACATTTTTTTATGCATCCAATTTTTCACCGGGGGTAAATATCTTTTTTAAGCTCAACCGTAAGTTAGCTGAAATTATGGCCAGGTTTACCGATTATTCGGTTCACATAGAAGAAGTGCATCATGTACATAAAAAAGACTCGCCCAGCGGTACAGCAATAACGCTGGCAGAAGCGATTTTGAGTAATATTAAAAGGTTGGATAAATGGCAACCGGGAAATTCCACAAATAATATACTTGGAATTCACTCACAGAGAACCGGTGAAGTGCCCGGAATCCATAAAATAATGTATGAAAATAATACGGACGCCATTACCATAACCCACGATGCCAAAAACCGGAAAGGATTTGCAATGGGTGCGGTAATGGTCAGTGAATGGGTCATAGGAAAAAGCGGGTATTTTACAATGGACGACTATTTGATCCTCTGATCACCTGAAATTCGTATTTCATTAAAAAAATATGATCTTTGTGAGCTTTTTACGTATTAGGAATATATAGACTAAATAGAGTCTGTCTATAAAGTAATAATGATTTGAGAATTAAAAAAAAATGCCATGCCTGCCGGTGCCACAGGCATCCCGATGGGGCAGGCATGAATAACAATAAT
This sequence comes from Bacteroidota bacterium, assembly GCA_022567155.1. GTDB lineage: Bacteria > Bacteroidota > Bacteroidia > Cytophagales > Cyclobacteriaceae > SZUA-230. Next base: position 3,149 of record JADFHN010000102.1, on the reverse strand, counting down.
TCCCCCGCCGCAGGCGGGGGTGTAGGGGTGGGTCAATATAAAAACCATTCATTTTTTTTGAATTTGCCAATTTTAGGGACAGACACTAAATAAACTGACAATAAACAGATAAACCGGCTTATGGAAACAGCACTTTCTGACAGGGAGGAAACGCGCAAAGCTCTTAAATTTTCATTTTTCAAATCGAAAAAGAAAAAACAGCGTAAGCCCAAAACAAAATTAAGAGAATGGGTGGACGCCATCATATTTGCTGTAATTGCAGCAACCATCATCCGGTGGATATTTCTGGAGGCATTTACCATACCTACCCCTTCGATGGAACGATCGCTGCTGGTAGGCGACTTCCTGTTTGTTAGTAAAATACATTATGGTCCACGGACGCCAAAAACACCCTTACAAATACCTTTGACACATCAGAAAATATGGGGAACGGATATTCCCTCTTACCTCGAATGGATCCAACTGCCACAGTACCGGCTACCGGGATTATCGCATGTAAAACGCAACGATGTTGTCGTGTTTAATTATCCGCCTGAATTCAAATATCCGGTCGATCTTAAAACAAACTATATCAAACGATGTATTGCGGTGCCGGGAGATATAATTGAAGTCAGGGATGCCCAGGTATATATTAACGGGGAACCCGGAGAAAATCCCCCGCTAATGCAGTTCAGGTATTTTATCTACACCAAAGAAAGAATAAACGAACGTGTTTTTAAGCAGCATGAAATATCGGATCACACACGTGACCTTCGCGGAAACGGATATTTTGTCTTTACCTCACCTGCGTACGCCAGACAACTTGAGAGCCTTCCCTTTATTGATCAGGTAAAGCTTCTCGAAAGAAATGATGACGATGTAGAACCAAGGATTTTTCCGGATTCGCGTGTTTTTCCATGGAATGCAGACTTTTTCGGCCCGGTAAAAATTCCGGGCAAAGGAATGACCATCGAATTAACACGGGAAAACCTTGCCACGTACCGCTCGGTGATCACAAATTACGAAGGTCATGAAGATGTGAAGATCGAGAATGGTAAACTTTTTATTGACGGTAAACAGCTGACAGAATATACGTTCAAACAGAATTATTATTTCATGATGGGCGATAACCGCCATAATTCAGAAGATTCGCGCTTCTGGGGGTTTGTGCCTGAAGACCATATTGTCGGTAAAGCCTTTTTTATCTGGCTTTCACTAGATCCGAATGAAGGTTTTCTTGGAAAGGTCAGGTGGTCAAGGTTTTTTAATCTGATCCGGTAATCCGGTTTAACAGGTATTAATTCCGGGAATATCAGTTATTACAACCCTGGCAGTTAAAATACTGCAATTGTTTTTAACCCAAAAAGTTCATTAGAACTTTTTGAACGAAGTGCAGGCGATCCCGCCAAGGCGGGATGCCTGTGTTAACCCAGATGAAGTCATTGTTTATCAATGACTTTCGTCTGCCCATAGGGTGAAATTGTCAATCCTATTGACAATTTTGGGTTTAAAATTACCAATCAATTTCTTTCTGACCAATACTTTTCAAATAGGTATTCGCTTTGCTGAAATGCCTGCATCCGAAGAATCCCCGGTCTGCAGAAAAAGGAGACGGATGTGCTGATTTTAGAATGAGGTGCTTGATTCCGTCAATGAGATCCGCTTTCTGTTGTGCAAATGCCCCCCAAAGCATAAATACCACTCCGGATCGTTCGGATGAAATTTTCCGGATCACAGCATCTGTAAATGTTTCCCATCCTTGTTTTTGATGCGATCCTGCATTGCCTGCCCGCACAGTAAGGGTAGCATTAAGCAACAAAACGCCCTGATCCGCCCATCTTTCGAGATTTCCGCCGGGAGGCAATTCCCTGCCCGTATCATTTTTGATTTCTTTAAAAATATTGACCAGCGAAGGAGGTAGCCTAATGCCATCATTAACCGAAAAGCACAGCCCGTTAGCCTGTCCGGGACCATGATACGGATCCTGCCCCAGTATCACCACCTCTACCTTCCCGAACGGGCAATGCTTAAAAGCGCTGAATATTTGTTTTCCAGGTGGGTAAATCCGGTATTGATGGTATTCTGATTTTACAAAACTGACAAGTTGGGTAAAGTATTGCTTTTCAAACTCGTCCTTCATTTGCTCGTACCAACCGGGTTCAATTTTTATTTTCATGAAAAAATATCTGAGTTCAACCTATATAATCTGCATTAATATTACAAAATTTCTTAATTTTGATCTGATGGTAACCCTGACAACCGAAGGCATACAAGTAAGTGTTGAAACTGAATACCAGCCTGACTATTCCAGTCCGAGCGAGTATCATTATGTTTTTACATACAGGATTACCATTGACAATTTGAGTGAACATACCATTCAATTGCTTCGTCGTCACTGGTTTATTTTTGACGGTTATGGGATTTCCAGAGAAGTAAACGGCGAAGGTGTGGTAGGCCAGAAACCTATACTTGAACCCGGCGATCAGCATCAATATGTATCCGGCTGTAATCTTAAATCAGGAATTGGTAAAATGCATGGCTGGTATCACATGGAGCGCCAGCTTGATGGCAAGCTGTTTACCGTAAAAATACCTGAGTTTACCATGGTCGTACCTTTCCGGCTCAACTGACCACATGTCCGTTTGAATACTTTTCTCCTCAAAGAGTTTATCAGTTACTGGCTTCTCTGCATGAACGAATATTCTCTTCAGGCTCCGTTTATCTGTGATTTTTATACGAAAACCATAAAGTCAGTAGGTGGAAATCCGCAATTCAGAACAATTCAAAACATCCGCCTGATGCTCGAAAGCAACGAGAATTTTATTGAAACACACTCGTTCGGGACTGTATCGAAAATCAATGGTAAAAAGATTCGTCAGATAAAACATATAGCCAAAAGAGGTATTTCTGAACCAAAATATTCAGAATTGTTATACCGCATATGTCGCGATCATGAATTTACTAACATACTTGAACTCGGCACCTCATTCTGTATCTCCACTCTTTATTGAGCGCAGGTCCCTGGAGCGGCAGTTACTACTTTCGAAGGGTGCACTGAATCGTTAGCCATTGCACAAAAAAATTTTACTAATGCCGGTGTCGAAAACATTCAGGTGGTTACTGGTAATATTGATGTCACTCTTGAGAAACATGTAGAAAATGCCGAAAAA
>JADFHN010000027.1 GCA_022567155.1 Bacteroidota bacterium | reverse complement strand
CCTTGATTTGATTGCCTGACAATCTCGTCTTTACGTTGTTTGACTTTCTTCATATCCACCGAAATTGGACCACCTATGTCAACACCAAAGTCGCTGCCTCGTCGGGCCATATAGGCCACTCTAGCACTAGCAACCAGGGTTTTAGTAGGGGTACAGCCGGTATTTACACAAGTACCTCCAAATAATTCCCGCTCTACAATAGCTACTTTTTTTCCTGCACCAGCCAGCCGGGCAGCTAATGATAGTCCGGACTGTCCCGTACCGATTACAAGTGAGTCAAAATGCTTCATTTTTCAGTTAGTTTATAAGTTCAAAACGGTGTAATGACAAATACGATAATAAACTACATTATTTTTATCATATTCAAATGAATCCTGACGGGAATCGCACTGTTGATTTTTAAATGACTCCAGCATACGTTTGAGTTCATGGTGTTTATGCAACTACTCTAACTTCATTTTACCTTTTTGAGCTTCGGTGTTCATGATTTTGTGGTCTGGCATCAAATAGCGATCACCAGATTGCTTTTTGGTTTGGAACAACAAATTAACACCATACCCTCGGGCGGTGGGTTAAGTGGTTCCATTAGGTAATCTACTTCACCTCGCTCAAGTTTACAAATACAGGTGTGGCATATTCCTGACCTGCAGCTGTAATCCGGACTAAGTCCATTGGCTTCGGCCAAATCCAGGTTACTTTCAAATGAAGGATTCCAATTAGCATTAATCCCGGATTTGGAAAAATTCACTTCCATTTCATCGCAGCACTGGGTAGCCTCGGCAATCTTTTTTGGGATCGCAACTTTGTCACGTTCACTCAAGGTAGAAGCGGGTACAAAAAATTCGTAGTGAATTTGGACTTCTGAAACTCCCCAATCCAATAATCCATTAAATATCGATCTCATGAACGGGTTAGGGCCACAGATGTAGAAATCACAAATTTTCCTTGGAACCAGACGCTTTACAAGATTTATATCCACATAACCCTTTTCATCATAATCGGTCCCCAATTGATCCTGCGGGGTAGGTTGGCTGTATTTGATATAAACCTGCAATTGCTGGTTTTCACTTGCAATTTTGCGAACGTGTTCACCAAAGGCATGCTCTTTTCCACTTCGGGTGCCATGAATAAACCACACCGGTTGGCCGGGTTTGGTTTTAGCAAGTGTATATAACATACTTATCATGGGCGTTAAGCCCACGCCAGCGCTTAAGAGTACGATGGGTACTTCCCTCTCGGCATGAAGAAAAAACTTCCTCCTGGGAACCATAGTTAATATTTTGGATCCTCTTTCTACTTTCTACCTGATCGTGAAAGTAATTTGAGGAAACTCCTTGGTATGCCTCGGGTTTATTGGCTGGGGCGTGCTCCCTTTTGAACGTCAATCGATATTGAGCTGCCGAGGGAGTGTCGGAGAGGCTGTATGTTCTGATAATCGGTTGGTACTGACCGGGTAAATTTAACTTTAGCGGAAGGAATTAACCAGGCAAAAAATGGGTCTAAGGGTTTTCCATCTTCTGGCTCAAGGTAAAGAGAACTAGTGGTTTCACTTTCCAGAATTTATTTAGACATTACCAAAGACCTGTATTAGGGCATTATATAATTTCTCTTGCTCTCCCAATGTGCTATAAATATTTAAAAATAGTCCGGTAAAATTGCCGAAGTTTAGGCGAAAGCTTAAATTTACGTGCCCTCATTGAACATAAGTCTTACGAGCAGCAATTAAGGAAAAAATTATGAATATGGATTTGTTACCTGCCCCTAAAGAGGGTTTCGTTATTACGCATTTTTTGACTGTAAGTGATGTTGCGCGCTCGGCCAAGTTTTACCAATCTATCTTTGGTGGTGAATTTGCTATGGAGGGTGAACCAACGATATTGAAAGTGGCCAATACCTGGATCGTCCTAAATGTGGGTGGCGGCCCTACAGATGACAAGCCTGACGTGACTCTTGCACCACCTGAAAATCCTAATAAAGTGAGCAGCTTTATGAACATTCGCGTAGCCGATATCCAAAAGTGCTACCGAGAGTGGTCTGAAAAAGGTGCAGAGTTTCTAACAGATGTAAAAGACCATGAACGAGAATTTAGATGTTATATGAAAGACCCTGATGGTTACATTATTGAGGTAGGTCAAATAAAATTGTAAAATTTAAGAACTTTTCTGCGTTCGCTACGGATTGAAAATCTTAGTATGATTGGGTTTCCTCAGGAGGTAAATGTAATATTGATATTTGAGGATCGTAATACTGCGCTCGTGAAATTAGACTAATGTTTTTGTTGTGATTTTGATTTCACTAGTCAAGGTTTTATTCACCGGACATTTATCGGAAATTTCTAATAGTCTTTGTGTCTGTTCTTCCGTTAAATCACCAATAAATTTTAATTTTTTTTCAATGACGTGAACATACCCATTTTGTGATTCACAATCTTCACAGTCTTTAGCGTATACACGTGATTGCTTGAGGTGTACTTCGACCTCCTCCAAGTCCCATCCTTTGTGATCAGCGTACATCCTAAGGGTCATTGCTACACAAGCACCCAAGGCTATCAACAGAAAATCATAGGGATTGGGGCCAAGATCCTGCCCCAAAGGCACTGGTTCATCAGCTATTAATTCATGATTCCCGGCACCAACCAATGTTTTGTATTTAGCCCGGTCTATTTTAGCAATTACTTGAGTCATTTTATTTAGGTTTAATAATTTTCTGAATATAGTTACTAATTTAATTAAGCTTCAATAATTGCGACTGTTCCCATTCCGCCTCCGGTACAAATAGATATCAGACACCTGCCGCCTCCATTTTCTTTTAATATTTTAGAAGCACCGGCTAATATTCTTGTGCCGGTGGCTGCAAAAGGATGCCCAATTGCAACACTCCCTCCCCTGGTGTTCAATTTTCCCCGGTCGATTCTTCCCAAAGCCATGTCTCTCGCCAGTACATCTTTCGCAAACTCATTACTTTCCCAAGCTTTTAGAGTAGCAAGTAATTGCCCTGTGAAAGCTTCATGAATTTCATAAAAGTCAAAATCTTGCAGGGAAAGATCGTTTCTTTTTAACAGTTCTGAAACTGCTACAGTTGGTGCCAACAACAAATCTTCGCCCCCTACATAATCAAAAGCGGCGCTCTGACCATCAATGTAGTATGATTCAATCTCCAGATTATTTCTTCGGGCATAATCTTCGGAGGTTAAAAATACGCTTGTAGCTCCGTCAGTAAAAGCTGAACTGTTACCTGCAGTTAAGCTTCCTGAGGTGCTTTTATCAAAAGCAGGTTTGAGTTTGGCTAACTTTTCAAACGTTGTATTTGGCCTGACGATGCTATCCTTAATCAATCCCTTAAAAGGAAAAACAAGATCATTATAAAACCCATCCTGATAGGCTTTTTCAGCTCGTATATGGCTTTGATAGGCTAACTCGTCCTGTTCTTCTCGCGTGATGCCCCACTTTTTAACTGTAAGCTCGGTATGCTCCCCCATATTCAGTTTTGTTCTCGGCTCACGAACATCAGGGACCTGCAAATTGAAAAACTGAAATGGGCTTATTCTCAAGAGGCCTTTGACCTTTTCATTCATGGTTTTTGCTTGCTGAAGTTTTGCCAATTTCTGGGCTAAAGTTCGATTCAACGACAATGGCATATCACTGTTTGTATCGCTGCCGCCAGCAATACCGCTTTCAATTTGACCGATTGCGATTTTCAGTGCAATAGTATTGACGCTATCCAAACTCGTACCACAAGCGCGTGCATGGAATAGTGCTGGCGTATGAGGATCCAAAGCAGTGCTTTGCACAATTTCTCGTGCCCAATTCCATGCGTTGGGGTAATGAAACAATGTCCCTAAGACCACTTCATCTATTTTTTTGCCCTCCAATCCGTATTTCTTAACTAATGCGTTTAGCGCCGCGGTTAGCAAATCTGAATTAGAAACTCTGGAATAATGCCCAAATGATTTAGTAAACGGGATGCGAGCGCCTCCGATTATAGCTACTTTTTTATTTAAATTCCTCATGACCTTGTTCAATTAAGTTTTAAGGATAATATTCCTTTTTGGATCATATGAAGCACCACTCCAGTTCATGCCACCTACATTGCCTGGAGTGACAATGGTTCCTTCAAAACTTGGTGGTGTATAAATTCCATCATTGACATATTTGCTGATACGTTCTTTAGCTACTTGCTCAAGTTCGGGTGTTAGGCCCCATCCATCTTCCAGGTCTACTTTTCGAAGGCCTAAAGCTGGTAAAACAGATGGAAATGGTTGGGTTAGTGCTGCTTGTTCACCGGGAACATCAGAGGATGGAACCTCTCTTTCTTCAATTGGGAAAAGATGCTCGCCACTCTCTCTGTTAAAAACGAAAATGTGACCCATTTTTGTGACCAGTAGGACGGCGGGAACGCTTTCCCCGTCTTTTTCCATATCCAACAATAATGGTTGAGCCGGATTGTCATAATCCCAAATGTCGTGATGCACTGTTTGAAAATACCATTGAACTTCTCCGGTTGAAGCCTTTAGTGCGACAATTGAATTAGCAAAGAGATTATCACCTAATCTTTCACCTCCATAATAATCAGGACTAGGGCAGGTAGTAGGGACAAATACCAGATCTCGTTCGATATCCACAGATAAAGGAGCCCAGGCATTTGCCGCTCCGGTTTGTTGTGCTTTTGGCCCTTTCCAGGTGTCAAATCCCTGATCTGAAGACTTTCGCGGGATTGGATCCCAACTCCACATCCTTTTACCCGATCGGGCGTCATAAGCTCGCACAACTCCTGAAGGAAAATCAAATCTCCAATTGTCACCCATGGTCGAACCTGTGATAATTAGATCTCCAATCACCGCCGGAGGAGAGGTGACCTGGATCCTTCCCACATCCTTTTTCAAGTCGACTGTTCCATTAATTCCGAATGAAGCAATTGGTTTTCCGAATTTTGAATCCAGCGCAATTAATCGACCGTCAATAGTTGCTACTAGGATGCGCATATAGCCGTTATCAGCTGGTTGCAGATTATAATCGATCCACTTGGATACACCCCGAGATGTAATTTCGGAATATTCGCGCTGAAGGTTTACTTTTGGGTCATATACCCATTTTTCTCGTCCTGAACCTGCATCAACTGCAATAACCCGATTGGTAGGCGTGCTGAAATACAAAATTCCATCGATCATTAATGGTGTAGCTTCAAATGCCGCTTTTGATGCTACCTCTGTACCTTCGTAAGTTTCTAATTCTCCGGATTGGTAGGTCCAGGCAACATTGAGTTGAGTTACGTTATCAATATTGATTTGATCTATTGGGGAATATCGCATTCCACCCGGGTCATTACCGTAATTAGCCCACTGGCCTTTATTCGTAAAGCTTGTTTCTCTTTGCTCGTGGGCCTGATTCTCTGGACGTTCAGAAATAATAGACCCTGTTTCTTGGGTGCAAGCTGTAGCGCTTATAAAGGTAATCAGCATCGAGAAAACGGATCTATTCACGGCTTCGAGGGTTTTAGACAAGGATTAAATTGATCATTATAAAATTACACAAATTTTAATAGATTGTAAAAATTGAATATTCAGCCCACAATCTTGGCAATACAGTAGTGCAAATGAAATGAATAAAATAGATATTTTATTACCAGGTTTTTTAAAAAGATATTGGTCACTCAACTTTTAAAATGGTATTAAGATATTAATACACCGGGAGGATAGAGCTATGATAACAGATTTACTAATTTATGTTTACATCACCTTTTTTGTGACATTAGCGTTTGTTTTGGTGATGTATTATTTTGCAAGCATCCGTACAAGTTACTAATTACTAATATTCTATAGGATATTATACAAAGCGTATTGGCATTGTCAGGATTTTATAAAAACACAAAAACAGCAACCACTACGTTTAATTATGGTAAATCGCTACGGCTTCCAAAAGATCTTTACAGGTCCTCTTCCCGCTCCAGCATAAGTATGGAAGCCTGGGGCACAATGTAGTACTTATCACCTTCATACATAACCTCCACTGCGCCTTTCTGCAGAAAAATGGCCAGATCGCCTTCTCTCGCCTGCAAAGGAATATACTTGACTGCTTCATCCCGCCCTTTCCATAGTTCATCTTCATCGGCAGGAAGTGGCAGGGGATATCCTGGTCCTGTTTTGATCACATAGCCGCTCTGTATTTTTTCTTTTTCCCGAACTCCGGGTGGCAGGTACAACCCACTTGCAGTTTTATCATCCACTTTTTTAGGTCTGATCAGAACCCTATCGCCTACCACAATCAGGTTTTTGAGTTTGTTTTCAGGTGTTATCTCCATTTAATTTTCCTTTTCCTTTGCCCTTTCAATCAATTTACGGTCCATCATTTTACTGGTTTTAGCACCAAGTTCTTTAATTCGCTCGGCTCTTGAAACCAGGTTTCCTTTGCCTTCAACAAGCTTTTTCATGGCATCAACATATACTTTTCGCGTTATTTCAATATGTTTGCCCACCAGTTTCAGATCTTCCATAAAAGTTACAAATTTATCATATAAATCTCCTCCCTGACGTGCGATCTCGAGTGTATTTCTATTCTGATACTCATTTTTCCATATACTGGCAATGGTTCGCAATGTGGCAATCAAGGTGGCAGGACTCACAATTACGATATTTTTATCGTACGCTTCGTTAAACAGCGACGGTTCATGCTGTATCGCCAGAGAAAAAGCAGGCTCGATTGGGATAAACATTAAAACAAAGTCCAGTCCTTCAATCTGATAAAGCTTCTGATACGATTTGGTATCGAGGCTCTTCAGGTGATTGCGTATTGATTGAATATGACTGCGCAGATATGATTCCCGGTTTTCCTTATTTTCAGATTCATTCACGTATTTTTCATATCCCACTAACGACAGTTTTGAATCGACAATAATATTTTTATCATCAGGCAGTTTTACGACAACATCGGGCTGTAGCCGCTTCCCCTCACTGGTATTATAACTTTCCTGTATGAAATATTCCCTTCCTTTTTGAAGTCCGGATTTCTCAAGGATGCTCTCCAGAATAACTTCACCCCAGGTGCCCATGATTTTAGAATCGCCTTTAAGGGCTTTGGTCAAGTTTTCGGCTTCCTTAGTGATCAGAAGATTCATTTCCTTCAGTCCTGAAATTTGTTCACGCAGCTTTACATTCCATTCGAGGCTCGCCTGGTTACTGCGCTCCACCTTTTTTTCAAATTCAGTTATTTTCTGCCCCAGAGGCTTGAGCAATAATTCAAGGCTTTCTTTATTTTGACTGGTGAATTTCTTTGATTTTTCTTCAAAAATCTGATTAGCCAGGTTTTTAAATTCATTGTAAAATTTTTCCTGAATGTTCTCTATCTCCTTTTTCTGCTCGGCAAGGCGCTGCTCCATGTGGCGGAAATCAGATTGGCTACGCCCAAGTTCGCTGTTGAGTGCAAGCACTTTATCACGTTCTGTTTTTAAGTCATTCTCCTTATTTTCCAACTCATGTTTCAGGCTTGCTAATTGCTTTTCGTAAACAACTATATCCGTTTCACTTGCACGCGCCTCGCTTTTAAATTTATAGTATGCAATGAGCCAGATTACCAACCCACCTATGACTACACCACCCAACAGAATTAAAATTTCCATTAAAAACGTTTATCTTTCATCAAATATTTCTTCCAGAGCCAAGTTATTAAAATATAGAACGAAAATAATAGTATTCGCTTGTAATTTGGCAGGTTAAAAAATTATTATATTCTTGGATAAGAAACATTTTTTAGCATTAATTCTTTTATATCTTCCTTGCTTATCATTCTGCCAGGAAAAAGAGTTGCATTTTATACATCTTGCTGAGGATGAATATGAGACCGGTAACTATAGAAATGCGCTCGTACATCTTGACAGCGCAGCAAGGTTGAGCCCTGCTGATGCAAACATCTATTTACTTGAAGCAAAAGTCTATATTGCCCGAAGTGAAAAACGCAAGGCTATTTCAAGCTATGATGTGGCTATACGCTATAATCCGAATTCGGACAAGGCATACCTCGAGCGTGCCAAACTCAGGTATGAAGTAGGCGACCACCGCGATTATTCGTTGAAAGACATGATATCAGCTCTTGCAATCAAGCCAGATTATGCTCCGTATTATATTCAATATGCCTACTACCTTTCAAAAACCGATAATGCATTGACTGGATTTCCGGACACCCAATTGGCTATCGAAAACACCGATAAAGCAATATTACTGGATCCGGGTAACGCTGCTTATTATAATCTCAGGGGTCATTATAAATATGGGGCAGGCGAACGCCTTGATGCAATCCTTGATTTCTCCCGAGCAATTGTGCTCGACTCAACCAATGCCGGGTATTATCATGACCGGGGGCTTGTAAGTCTGGTTATTGAAGACTATGAAAGTGCTGTATATGATTTTACGAAAGGCCTATTGTATGACCCTCTAAATGAGGATTACCTGCAGAAACGTGGCCATTCAAAGTTCAACATGGGTAGATACGAAGAGGCGGTAGAGGATTTCTCATTGACTATCAATACAATATACAGAAAATTCACCCTGCTTCCTGGTAATATTCCTCCAAATCATCCTTTGAATAAATCGCTGCAACGGGCCTATCTTTTCAGGGGATCTGCTTTAATTCAGCTGGAAAATACTTATGAAGCCTGCCAGGACTTTAAAGTTGCAAGAAGCCTGGGCGACCATCTGGCAGCGAACTATGTGAGCAGGTTCTGCCAGTAAAAAGTGGACCCACAGTTGAGACCCCGAATCCCTTACGTGAGCAGATAATTAATTCCAGCATTTTTTCCGACTTCGCCTTTAAAAAAGATTAAATATCTGATATTCAATTTGTTATGTTTTTTATTAAGCACTACAATTTTGATTTAACTGATTTGGAATGGGATATCGGAAAGCTTAAGGCCCATAATCTGATATAGTTTCTCTGCCTGTGTAGTCTTCTTTGAGGGGATGCCGTATCGGTTATTGTTATCGATATGTTTTAATTTTATTGCCTTCACGAAAAGATTCTACGATCTGTACCGATTTTTTAGAACTGTTAGGTACTACATTTCTAAAAATAAAAAAACACCCTATATTCGCTATATTTCAACATTTACTCTCAAAAGGTGGCGAAGTCAGAAAAAACCCCACTTGAGACAGGACCAAAAAAATAAACAAACATGCTTATGTCAGGCCCAATCAACAATAATAAATAAACCCACCATGGATAGCCATATACGTATAGAGCAAGCAAGGACGCAGCAAACATGGTTGCTTCTTCGAGTTTGATGACAGATTTCATTTGATGTAAGAAAAAAGTGTGTAAAATGAATTGAACCCAAAATTGTCAATAGGATTGACAATTTTGCCCTATGGGCAGACGAAAGTCATTGATAAACAATGACTTCATCTGGGTTAACCCAAGCATCCCGCCTTGGCGGGATCGCCAGCACTTCGTGCAAAAAGTTGTAATGAACTTTTTGGGTTGAATAGTCAGACCCAGGTAACCTTACCTCCTTCTTTTTCAGACCACGATTCGTAATGCGATGAATACTTCTGATCTATCATTTTTCGCTTCACTTTCAGGGTAGGTGTAAGAAGTCCGTTTTCGATATTCCATTCTTCGCGTAAAATCACGAGTTTAGCCAGCATTTCATGGTGATCAAGCCGCTGGTTTACAGACTTTAACGTTTTATTCAGGGAATCACTGAGTTCTGCTTCAGATTTTCTGGCCTTATCTGGTGTAAGCACAGCCAGTGCAATCGGCTGGGGGATGCCGTTGCCTACCACACATACCTGATCGAAATCATCGTTTTCCAACAGTATTAATTCAATGGGTGCCGGAGCAATATATTTTCCTTTGCTGGACTTGAAAAGATCTTTCACCCGCCCGGTTATTTTTAAAAATCCTTCCTCATCGATACTACCTTCATCTCCGGTGCGGAGAAAACCATCTTCCGTAAAGGTTTCGGCCGTGATGCCGGGTTCTTTAAAATACCCTGTCATAATCGCTTCGTGTTTAATAAGTATCTCTCCATCTTTGCTGATCTGCACCTCACATGGCGGGAAGGGCTGTCCGACAGTACCGATTTTTATATTATCTTTCCGGTTTACATGCGAATAACAGCAGTTTTCCGTCATCGCATAGGCCTCCTGGATGTGGATATCCAGCCTGGCAAAAAACTCCAGAAGCGTGGGAGGTATCGGAGCCGCCCCTGTAAATATGTGCCTGGCATGTTGCAGCCCGAGGTTTTTACTGATCTTTCGTTTTATGATGCCTGAAAGTACGGGTACAGAAAGATAAAACCGGAGCTTTTTCAATGGTATTTTGGCAAGAATGGCCTGTTCAAATTTAGTCCATATACGCGGTACGGCAAGGAATACGGTCAGCTCCGCATCCTGCATATTGCGCGAGAATGTGTTGAGTGATTCCGCAAAGGAAATAACCCCTCCCACACTAAGGCTGCCCATTTGCACCAGGATTTTTTCAGCAATATGGCAAAGCGGCAGGTATGAAAAGAACCGCTCGCCTGGACGCATATTTAATCCGTCCTTTTGCAGGAACCAATGTGATACGAAGGCAAAATTGTAAAACCGGTGCATCACACCTTTGGGCATACCTGTTGTTCCGGATGTATAGATGATGGTAGCCGTATCGTTAGGATCCATCACTAAATTTTCGGTTACCGGTTTTACCTCCGATACAAGGTTATTCCATTGCAAGTGCTCCTCCCTGGGGTAAAAAGGAAAGGAAATACAAGGTAAATCACCGGAGATACCGGCTTTCATGTCTTCATAGTTGTCGAGCTTACCCACAAATATGAGTTCGCTTTCGCTGTGTGTAATAATCTGACCCAGTGTGTCAGCCGTAAGGTTAGGATACAGGGGAACCGCAATGTGGCCGGCCATCATTATAGCCAGGTCAGTGATTACCCAATGTGCACAGTTTTTGGATAATATGGCTATACGGCTCTTCTCCGGCAGGTTGAGACTTTTCAGATAACCAGCCATTTTGCGGACTTCCTGGCCTGTTTCTTTCCAGGTAAGCTCATGGTACCGGTCATTTACGGGTTCACGCAGATAAACCTTATCCGGAATTTCTGCTTCCCACCGGTACAGATATTCCAGGGGCGAAAGATAGTGCTCCATACTTTTTACAATTGGTTTTTTGTCAACTTACAAAAAAAAACAGAGGCGCCAAAATTGCAAATGTTAATCATGAATACAGAATATGTAATTTCATGCGTTGGCAACAGTAGAAGAACCATGCAGGTTGGAACTAATCCTGAAAAAGCATAAGCACGCTTAAAAAATTATGAATTCAACAGCTTATCAATCTGCTCAATGATCGGTTCTGCTTCCATATATCCTCATACCAGCAGGTGCATCTGGTCTTAAGCTCCAGAACCGTGGTCGGGAAAACGCTATTTCCCTTTTTCAGAGGGAACTTACCGATCGATGAATCTAATGAATAGTACCCTCTTCAAAAATGGGACTCTTCGTCCCGATGTATATGTATCGGGGCTCTGAGAAAGGTTAAGCTAAGAGCGTGTGGCAATCGAAGACTCCCAATTTTCCTCTAAAGCATATGTTTCGGATAAACAGTTTGCTACTGCTGTCTCCCCACATTGTATGTCCAAACAGGCAGGCAGGAATGGTTAACTACATCCTCTGCCAGGCTACCGCTGAAAAGATAGGCAATGCCTTTTTTGCCTCCCGTTGTAATGGCGATCATATCTGCATTTATTTCATCTGCATAGTTCATAATGCCGGCATCCACAAAAATGGCTTTGGAAACATTCACAGAATAATTCAGTAGCATATGCCGCTGTGCAAATTCTTCAAGCTTTTGTTTCATTTCCTCCTCATTTTTTAAAATATGCAGCGTATTGACCCATAATATGTGCAATCTGGCTTCAAAGATACTCTGTGTAATTTTCAGTTTCTGAATGACCGCATCGTCTTCAACCGTCAGATTGGTGGCAAAGACGATGTTTTTAATACTCGTAAATGCAGCCTTTTCAGGTACAGAAATTATGGGACATTTTGCGTAACGCACTACTTTTTCGGTATTTGATCCGATAAATAGTTCATCCAGCCCGGAACTGCCCAATGTGCCCATTACTACCAGATCGGTATCGTGCTGTACAATGGCTTCTGAAATGCTTTCATAAGGTTTTCCGTAATGCACATGCGAAATGATCGTTACATCCTTATAAGAAGGGTCGTTCACGATATTGTCCATTCGCTTTGTGGTTACTTTCATTACCTCGTTCATATAAAGATCAACTTTCGGATCAAGATCCATTGTACCGGTAGTACTATAAGACTGTGTATCAAAGGCTTCAATTACATGAATAAGCTGAATTTGTGTATCCGTTTTTAGCGCAATGTTGTAAGCAAAATTCAAGGCGTTGTTTGCGTAATCAGAAAAGTCAGTGGGAACTAAAATGGTTTTCATAACAGGTTTTTGTCTGGTTATACATTTATAAAGTAGCGATTTTTTACATCCAGTTACAAGTTTTTTCAGAATAAGCTTTATTCCCGCCCGGTTGAGCATTAAATCGCCCGGACATATGGAGGTATAAATATAATTCAATACATTGTGAACATTATCCGGGAAACGGGTAGGAGCTGATTGTGGTTCCTTTCAATTTGCATATAGAAACGTATCTTAATTTATTAAATACACAATAATTTAATCACAGATATATAATGAATTTCTCCGTTTTTGATATTCTTACAATGATTGGTGCGCTGGGATTCTTCATCTACGGAATGAAGGTGATGAGTGAAGGGATCCAGAAGGTTGCCGGCTCAAAAATGCGCCAGATATTGAAAGCTATGACCTCCAACAGGTTTAAAGGTATAATAACAGGATTTCTGATTACGAGCCTTATCCAGTCATCCTCCGCTACCACTGTTATGGTAGTAAGTTTTGTAAATGCCGGACTGCTGTCACTGATAGAATCTATCGGGGTGATCATGGGCGCCAATATAGGTACTACCATCACCGCCTGGCTGATCTCGATAGTTGGTTTTAAGGTGAAAATTTCCTCGTTTGCCTTACCGATTATTGCTTTTGGTCTTCCCATGTTATTTTCCAGCAAAAGCAAGTTAAGATCATGGGGCGAAGTAATGATTGGATTTTCCCTGTTGTTTATAGGATTAAGCGAGCTTAAAGAATCAGTTCCGGATTTGAAATCTAATCCTGAGATTCTGGAATTCCTTTCAGAGTATGCCGATATGGGGATACTTTCTGTCCTCCTTTTTATAGGCATAGGTACATTAATCACCATACTCGTGCAATCGTCCAGTGCGGCCATGGCGTTAACACTGGTGATGTCGTACAATGGCTGGATTCCATTTGAGATGGCTGCTGCCATGGTTCTTGGCGAAAATATCGGTACGACGATTACTGCCAATCTCGCAGCGATGATTGGCAATGTACACGCCAAGCGGGCGGCAAGGGCACACCTGATATTTAATATGTTCGGGGTGGTCTGGATGGTAATCCTGTTTTTCCCGTTTCTTAGTATGATCAATATGTATATGATGGAGTACCAGGGAGTTTCTCCTATGGATCCAAGTCAGCCGGAGTCTATACCCATTGCCTTATCTGTATTTCACTCCAGTTTCAACATCATCAATGTGCTGCTTCTAGTCGGTTTTGTAAAGCCGATTGCCGCTATTGTAACCAAATTGGTTAAGTCCACAGGCGAGGATGATGAGTATCATCTGGAGTTTATTGGAAATGTAATAATTCAGACGCCGGATATTTCTATTCTCGAAGCACGCAGGGAAATTTCCAAATTCGGGAATATCACCACGAAAATGTCGAAATTTCTGCAGACGCTGATCGTTAAAAAGAAAGAAAAGAAGAGGAACAGATTAATGGACAGGATCCAGAAGTACGAAGAAATAACCGACCGGGTAGAGGTAGAGATCGCCAGCTTTCTTTCTAAGGTTGCCGAAGGCAATATAAGTGAGAGTTCATCTGTAAAAATCCGGTCGTTACTGAGTATTAACAATGATCTGGAGCGGATTGCAGATATCTTTTACCAGATGTCGCTAAACATACAGAAAAAAAACGAAAGCAATCTCTGGTTTACCGACCAGCAAACGGAGAACCTGATGGAACAGTTTAAACTGGTGGATGAGGCTTTCGAGATCATGGACCGGAACCTCGATTCGGATTATGCTAAAGTCAGTTTAACAGAGGCAATAAATAAAGAAAGGGAGATCAACACCAAACGGAGCGAATTCCGGAGAGAACACCTCAAAAAGATAGAAAAAGGCGAATACGATATCCTGAGTGGCATGATCTATATCGATCTGATTGCTTCACTCGAAAGAGTTGGTGACCATATAATTAATGTTACGGAAGCAATTACCGAAAAAATCTGAATATCGCTGATAAAATGTAAATCCAGGCTACATTCATGCCTGAGCCAGATTAACGGAATTGCTTATGATCGCTTTCAATTTACCGGCATATCTGTGCCTGTCAGCCGCGGCCAAAAGCGCATCTATTTTAAGCGTACCAGACTGCTCCAGCCAATAGGATATAGCACAAAGGGCGGCTCCTTTTTTACCTGCGGTTTTAATAAAGTCGGTATAAGTGGCATGCATATGGCTTTCATCCCGGAGTTTGCTGTCCAGGATAAGTGTAGGATCATTTCCGATCCTATCCTTCACTTTTAGCATCCCGTCTTCGGTAACGATGATTATTACATCGGGAGATTCCAGTCCGGAGTAATGGATTTTATCACGTGATAAAATGACTTCGGCCACTGAATACCCTGTACCTACTGTGATGGGGTAGTCGCTTTTCATGGTGGTGTAAAGCCCCGACAGTATGCCGGCGCCTGCCAACATTCTGGCTGCCGACTGCACGCCGTCTCCTGCCGAACCGGCTATCAAAACCCCGGTCCGGTTTACTGCATTTTCGTTAAATTCAGGATACATGATATCGCTTTCGCTAAAAAGAGAAGCGGTTTTGTGAGTATGTATTTCAAATTTTTCTCTGCTGTTTCTAAACAACATGTCATCTTCAACCCAGCATTCCAGGTCATGCATTTTGCCTGCGCCGTACGGTTGGCAAAGGCTGGAAATTTCAACCAGTGAAAATCCGGGTTTCCCGAAAGCTTCTGTCAGCCGTTCAGTAAAATGTTTCGGAGAGGTTACTCTTGCAACGAACGAAGCTCCTGCCTGGTGTGCCAGCTGACATATGTCGAACGGAGGTGTATGATCTTCGATATTTCGATCAGCTTTGAATGTGGAGGTTGATAAGCCGCTCACCTGGCCACCTGTCATCCCGTATATCAGGTTATTCAGTACGATAAGTGTCATATTCACATTTCGCCTGGCAGCTTCAAGCAGGTGTTGCAAGCCAATGGTGGCGCCACCATCTCCCTGAATTACCACCACCTTTTTGCGGGGATCCGATAATCCCATTGATATGCCCATGCCGAGCGCCGAAGACCGGCCATGCACGGTATGGGTGGCAAAAAGCGGGTCCACCAGGCCGCTGCAACCGATATCGCTCACCAGGATCACATCGAGCGGACTAAATCCGGATTGTTCCTGCGCCTTCGAAATATTTTTCACGGAAGGGCCGTGGCCGCATCCCGGACAAAAGGGCATTTTTACGCCGGTTAACATAGGTTGTTCCATCAATCAAATACCTCCGCAATTTCTGTGGGAGCGATCATGCTTCCGATTTTGTTTACGTATTTTATATGCTCTCTTTCAATTCTGCCAAAAATCAATTCTTTCATTTGCCCGGATATGTTTTCTTCTGCGAAAACAAGTTTTTTAAACCTGTGCATTATCCGGATCAATTCAGGAGCAAGCGGGAGTAGGTTTTCATTATCAGCAGTGAGACTTTATTCCCCTGACTTCGCAGTGTTTTTATAGCATCACGCGCCGAATCGCCGGTAATCCCGTAGGAAATGAGCAGTATGTCTGCGTCCGGATCATCGTCAAGTTCGTAAAAAGTGAATTCGCCGATCCTTTTTTCCAGCTTATCCTTCAGACGTCTGGTGTTGGTCAGCGATTCCGGATTTGCTTTTTTGATCATTCCTGCGTTGTCATGGGTAGAAGCATTTAGTCTGACCTGATAATCGTCATTCCCAACCGGAATGAATGCGGGCACCATGTCTTCTCCTGCCTGGTATGGTTGATAAGGTTTTTTAAAATACCGGACACTTCTATCCACCTTCTCCAGCTTTTTAAGTTTTGACACATCAAAACTCCGGTTTGTCATGATCATTTATTTGGAAGTAAGCAGTACAACAGGAGTGCGGAATTTTATTGCTGTTTGCAGACTTGAATTTGCCAGATTCCAGCAATCCTCGAGGCTGGCGGGGCAAAAAATGGGTATCGGATACCCGCCGGAAATGATGCCGCTCAGAAATGCCAGATCGCCCTGTGCTCCCGTGGTAGCCGATCCGGTGCTGGGCACCAGCCGCTGGGTGACGATGAGCACCATAGGCAGTTCCATCATGTAAGCCATATTGAGTGTTTCGGTCATCAGAGCAAGGCCGGGAAAAGCAGTGGCCGTAACGGGCAACCTACCTGCTGCTGAAAAGCCGGACATCCATTGCAGCACCGTTATTTCATCAGGAGCAGCAAAAAACTTTGAAAACCGTTTGCCGGCATATTTGTAAAAGAGGTTTGAAGGGGTAATCGGATAGCCAACAAAAACGTCCGCACCTGACCGGACTAATGCTTCAGTGATAATTTTAGAACCGTCGATCAGGGCCAGTCGTTGCTGCTGTCTGCTTTTCTTGCTCGTGCCGTTGTGTCTTTCTGTAATCATTGGTAATCCGTGTTGAATGTTATGCATCCTGAAATTATTTTACAAAAATATACAACTGCCCGGCAGGTAGAAATGATAAAAATCATGCATGGTGATAAATTAATGTAGTAAATTATCATGGATGTCGTACTGTTATACCCTGTTTACATGCAGGCGATACGTAAACCGGATAAACTAAAACGAGATGCATTAATCCTGTATGTAGAAGGGTTAGGATTTCGCTCAATTGGTCGTTTTCTAAACGTCAGCCATGTGACTGTTTTTAATTGGATTAAAAACTTTGGTGAAAAACTCGAAGAACTGCGCAGTGACCATGATATCGAAGTTGTTGAAAGAGATGAAATTACCCGAATAACCCTTAAACACCGTTTTTGTTACATAAATAAACTTATCCATCTTCAGCGTTCTTCTTCAACTCTTCATAATCCGCACGGTCCACCAGTTTTTTATCCTCCACTTCTTTATTCAGAAAGGCATTGATGTTATCAATATCCAGGTTGCTTTTTATCTCACCGAACGTGTTAATTTTAACTTCAAACCCTTCTAACTTCGGATTTACATGAGGTTTTACCTCTTTTTTTTTATTTTTTTGTTTTGTCATACCTGTTACTAATCTTTTACATGATCATCAAGTATTTCAATAGCCGTTCTTAAACGATTACTGCACTCTGAAGGGCCCAGAATCGAAATGATCCGCATCAGGTCAGGGCCCCCTCCTTCGCCGGTGAGAGCCACCCTGAGTGCCTGCATCACTTTGCCTATTGCTACCTTATTTAACTCCAAAATTGCCTCGAGGGTTCCTTTTGCTTTTTCTTCACTCACCGTTTCAAGCTTAGTCAGCGCACCGGCATAGTCTGATAACACCTGCACGTTTTCACGGGTCCACTTTTCACGGACCACTTTTTCGTTGTATTCAGCAGGCTGTTTCAAGAAAAATTGGCCTTTCAGCCAGATATCGTCCGGGAAAGTGATGCGGTCACGCATGACGTCGGCCACCTGCCCGGCTTTATCCCCGGGAAATTCAACACCTTCGCTGGTCAGGGATGCGTTCAGGTATCCGGCAAGTTCTTGTGTGGATTTAATTTTAAGATACTGCTGGTTGAACCATTTTGCTTTATTAATATCAAACTTAGCGCCCCCTTTTCCGATCCGGTCGATCGAAAAAGCTTGTGACAGCTCCTCCAGTGAAAATATCTCCTGTTCGGTTCCCGGATTCCAACCCAGTAATGCAAGAAAATTAATAAATGCATCCGGCAGGTATCCTGATTCTTTAAATCCTGTCAGTGTCTCTCCTGATTGCGGATCATCCCATTCCAGGGGAAATACCGGATAGCCATGTTTTAATCCGTCTCTTTTACTCAGTTTCCCTTTCCCTTCTGGTTTTAGCAGTAACGGTAAATGGGCAAATTCAGGCATGGTATTTTCCCATCCCAGATACTGGTATATCAATACATGAAGCGGTGTAGATGGCAGCCACTCTTCACCCCGGATCACATGGGTGATCTGCATCAGATGGTCATCTACAACATTAGCCATGTGGTAGGTAGGCATGCCGTCTGATTTCATGAGTATCTTGTCATCTATCTCTTCCGTTCTGACCGTTACAATACCCCGGATCAGATCATGAAGTTCAACTTTTTCATTTTCAGGCACCTTCAGTCTGACAACAAAAGGAGCTTGTGAAGCAAGCAGTGCAGTTGTTTCTTCTTCTGACATTGTCAGGCTGTTTTTCATCTGCGGGCGGGTAAATGCATTGTATTGAAAAGGTATCCCTTTATCATTATGCAGGCGCTTTCTTGCTTTCTCCAGTTCTTCAGGTGTATCAAAGGCATAATAAGCATGCCCATTTTCCACCAACTCCCGGGCAAATCCGGCATAGTGCTCCTTCCGTTCTGATTGCCTGTACGGGCCAAAATCTCCTCCCCGGTCAGGGCTTTCATCGGGTATTAATCCGCACCATTCCAATGAGTTAATAATATATTCTTCAGCACCTGGCACATACCTGCTACGGTCCGTATCTTCAATCCGGAGTACGAACGTACCCTGGTGTTTTCTTGCAAAAAGAAAATTGTATAAAGCCGTCCGTAAACCACCGATGTGCAGTGGTCCGGTCGGGCTGGGGGCAAACCGCACCCTTACATGTTTATTCATATTATAATATGCATTTCAAACGAACTGCAAAATTACCTAAATCAGATTGTTTTTTATTCATAAGAGAAGTTTCATGTCAGAAGGCGAAGGTCCGGATTATAAGAGCTTATGTACATCGCTTTTGCCCAGATAAACCAAATGTATTATCTGCAGCATGAATTCAATGTCTTTCCCTTTGGTTCGGAAGCCCGACTGCCTCCTGCCTACCGGCAAGGCAGGAACGGGCAGGTTACTTCCGGGCCAAAAATGTTGATCATTGGAGATTGTATAACACACATACATCTCCGGTACCGTGTACTTCCACCAGCACTTGAATCTATTTCACTGCAATACACGATATCTCCACCCGTACATCTTTAGGCAGGCGGCTTACCTCAACAGTTTCCCTTGCCGGCGCCTGTTCCTGAAAGAAAGTACCGTAAACCTCATTAACGCTACCAAAATTATTCATGTCGTTAATAAAAATGGAGCATTTTACAACGTGACTGTAATCCATTCCCGCTTCCTTCAGTATATTACCCATGTTAGTCATTACCAGCCGGGTTTCTTCTTCAATGGTATCCTGTACGATTTCTCCACCGACAGGATCAATGGGTATCTGGCCTGAAACATATAATGTATCACCTGCCAGAATAGCCTGGTTATAGGGCCCGATAGGCGCCGGGGCATTTCCGGTGTTTACAACAGATTTATTCATAGTTTTAAAGATTGTTTATTTTTAAAACAGCTAATTTATGAATCATAATTTTATGAACGTATTAGTAAGGGGAAATGATAACAACATTCTGGAATTTTCATCAAAGTTTAAGGATCAATTCCGTTATGACACCGACACGGAAAACAGTACAGCTCTTGATATTTCGGGATATGATGTGGTGTTTGATTTTTTTACTGATGAATTCCCTGAAAATCCTGAGCAATACATCCACGAAGAGCATCAGGTAGTTTTTTGCAACACCATTAAAACTACCCTGGCGGAACTCTCCTTTTACCTGGATCACAACTTTTCATGCACCTTTTTAGGCTTTAACGGTTTACCGTCATTTTTCGACCGGGAGCTTCTCGAACTGACGGTTCTCCGAACAGAAGACCGGCAAATACTGGAAGCGATTTCAAGTAAGCTTGGGTTTGAATACACTGTGGTTGAAGACCGGGTAGGGATGGTAACGCCAAGAGTGATTTGCATGATTATAAATGAGGCGTACTTTACCGTTCAGGAAGGAACGGCAGAAAAAGAAGCAGTGGATCATGCAATGAAGCTGGGAACCAACTATCCATTCGGGCCTTTCGAATGGGCAGGGCATATAGGAATTGGCCACGTTTATGAATTACTCGAAGCCTTATACGACGACACAAGAAACGAAAGATACAAAATCTGTCCTTTGCTGAAGCGGGAATATTTATTACAGCATAAGAGGTGAGTTCCCGCTGACTAATTTCAACGTATTAATTACGTTTATACTTCCAGAAGCTACTGTTTTGAGAAAAAAAATAATTTCTTTTTATCAATCAATTTTAGCGAAAGGTACCCCATCGTAATCAGGATCCACAACCAAGCCAACACAGGCAGGTGTGCTTCAAAATAACTTTTACCATGCATCCTGAAAAAATTCACTGCTATAATCATGACCGCACCTGTCATCCATAAATACGTAGTATTGCACTCTTTAAAGACTGCATCTTTTGTGCGGAATTGAAGTGAATGAATGGTGCTGCCAAGGCCTTTCATACGTGGAAACCATTGGTCTGTATTTGCACAATATTTTTCATAATCGGGTCCGAATTTTCCGTGCAGAAAATCTTCTTCAGCCAGGATAATAGACTGATAAATAAATAGAAAGAAGGGAGCTATAATAAGAACAGACAAGAGTGAGTTTGATAAAATTGCCATACCTGTCAGCATTAATACATTCCCTACATACATGGGATTGCGGCAATGTGCGAATATCCCATCGGTTACCAGACCTTCTGCGTAAATTTTCCTGTTTCTTCCCCCTCTATGTATATAAACCAACCCTATTGTAAGTATCCTGACAGCTTGTCCAAAAATGCTTAACGATAGTCCTGCAATCAATACAAAGGTATAATACTGTGTAATTTGGGGTGCAGGGACAAATAATATCAGGTAAAAAAAAGGAAAAAGATAGTTCCTGTGATGAAAGAAAAAATTGCCGATTTTTACCATATTATTTCATTGCAACAAATCCGGAAAAATTGTACCATTTAAAAAACACCTCTATATGTTTGAAGCCACAGTCTTTCAGCATATCTTCATTCTCTTTTAATTTGTATGGGATTAACACATTTTCGAGCGCTTCACGTTTTTTTGCAATTTCTGTCTGACTGTAATTGTTGGCCTGTTTAAAATCATAATAATATTTTATAAACATTCGGTTAAACAGGGTGGCTTCACCCAGCACCTTTTCGATCATAATAAGCGCCCCATTTTCATGTAATTGATCATATATACTTTTCAATAACTTTTCCCGGTAAAGCGGTCGGACAAACTGAAGGGTAAGGCAAAGAATAACAACGGAGGGATTTTCCAGTAATACGCCATTGTTGATGTCCGCTTTAACAAGGTTAATATCACGGGTAATCCCTGCACTCTTTAAATTTTTCTTGCACGATTTTAGCATTTCATCAGAATTATCAATACCAACAAACCTGATTTTAGGATCAATTACTTTATCCAGGTTCATCATGGTTGTCCCTGTAGAGCAGCCCAAATCATAAATTTGTGTTCCTTCCAAAGCGAAATCAGCAGCCAATTCAGTGATCATGCGTTGGATTTCAAGATAAAACGGAACGGACCGCACCACCATGTCATCAAATACTGAAACAACAGCTCTGTTAAATTCAAAATCAGGCACCTTCTGACGTGAATCATCAAAAATTTTATCTTTATTCATTCTTTATTCGAAACATTTATAAAAGATTACCTAAGGCTACAAAAAATCACAATTATATACAATTAAGCCCAGGGCTAACTTTACTCCCTGTAATGTTATTTATGAATATTTCTGAAATCCCGGAACAATTTATTATCTGAAGAACCGGATCTCAACCAATCCCGTTTTCAATTGTTCCGTATCGAATACGGATACCGGACGTTTTTTGTCTCCGTATCCTGCCGTAATAATCCTGTTTTTGTCAATTCCGTTCTCGACAAGGATTTTCGCCAGAGCTTCTGCTCTTTTTATTGTAAGGTCATTATGGTAAGTGTATTTTATTTCAATGTATTCAATGCTGTCCACCCTGGCTGCAAGCGAAGCTAAAAATATCCGGGCAAGCAACGTATCGTTACGTACAATAGCCAGTGAATCATTCCATACTTTCAGGATAGAGTCTGTTTCAATAGGTTTAAGTCTGGACAATGTAGCTTGAATGCTGTCTGCAAGCTGAGCACTGTTGGCCAGTTGCACGCTGTCCGCTACGTGTGTGGTATCTTCAATCCGGGTGGTATCATCAGGCTGGAGGCTGGCTGCGTACCGGGCGCTGTCCAGTGTCAAAACGATCTCATAGCGGATGATGGTATCGGCAATAATTTCTGTAAGCCCGGAGTGGGGAATGGTATCCATTAAAACAGAATCCTGATAGGCGGCAATCTCGAATATAAAATCTTCATTTCTTTTTAATAGCCGTGTAAGCCGCTTGATCTCCGGCCCCGATCTTTCATCTACTTCCGGACTGTTTTCGTAATATTTCAGCACATTTAACGGCAATATGGTTTCATTAGCTATACTGAAAAGTGTATAGTCTGCTTTCGTTTGCCTGGAAGTTCTGAGAGCAGTCAGATCCAAAAGCTCTGAAAAATAAATTTCAGGCCCTCCTCTTGCGTTTACTGAAAAGTCATATACACCCCCTTCGGGAATAATTACCGTATAAGCGCCATCTTCAGCATCAGGCCGGGATGTTGCTACCATCTCACCTGTTTCAAAATTGCGGACCCTGATTTCAGAATTCAGGGGTTCTTCATCGCTGTTTAATACAAACCCGGTTTTTATGACCACCTTGTCAGGTCTGAATTTTTCAGGAATCGGAGTCTCTGCAAAATTGAATTTATCGCGCTCATTTTTTTGAGCGGTGATCAAAAGACCGGTACGATAATACATTCCTACATATAATTTTCCTTCCAGTTCATTTAAGAATGCTATTTCTTCCGGATTTCGCCATGCTTCCGTTTCTTTTTTCGTATAATACCATTTCATTGGAGCATCAGTACTTTTTGAAGATAGGAAATACATCGTTTTATTATCCGGAAAAAACCGCGGCATAAGTGTATTTCCTGAATTTATTACTGAGGTTAGTGCAACAGGTTCATTCCAGCCTATGATCCTGCCCCTTTTTCTTTTGGATACCATGATTTTACAATCCTGCACATTATTGCCTGACACTATAGTGCAACGCGTAAAATACAATTCGTTGCCATCGGTTGAAAGGCAGGGAAACGTTTCATTTTCGGAAGAATTAAGTGGCGCACCAAAATTCCGGGGAGTGGACCAGTTTGAACCATCAAAGGCAGACCACCACAAGTCATATCCGCCTACACCTGCACCGCCCCTGGAAGCATAAATCAACAATGTGCCATCGAAACTCAGGCAATAAGCACCCTGCATAATCGTTTTGGCCGTACTTAGAACCATGTCATCCGGAGCCAGCCACTTTCCGCCGGCGTCTCTTCGCGATAATTTAATTTGATAACTTCTGTCTTCAGTGTAATCATTCATAAAAACCATGGTACTGCCATCACCACTCAGAAACGGGTAAATGTTATTATACCCGGGTTTGTTGATGGCCCCCCGAAGAAATCTTGTTTTTCGCTGGGCTTCTGTAATTAAAGGAATAATGATTAAAATCATTATCAAAACTGGTCTTAAATCACGGTTCATATGCCTAACTATTAACAATTTTGAAGATGGCAAAAAAAGTAACAATTAATGCAATCATTGCGAGATTCATATCATCTGTTTTTATTGTATATCGGACAAATTACTTTAAAATGATTTACTGTTCAAGAAACCTGCCAATCTTATTTACAGTCAGTGTTTCAATCCTGTTAAACATTGTCCTCTTCTTTGCATTTAGTCAGATACCTGATTTGGAACCCCCGGCAACAAAATGGCATAAAATCAGTACCCCTTAATGTTGAGGTAATTTTCGAATCGGAGTGCTTTCCGGTTCATAGATTTTCTTCATTTATAGACTGGATTTTCCCAATACCACTTACTTTTCGGTTGACATGTACCGGATTTCCCCGGTACATGATACTGCCTACTCCGCTCACCGAGGCAATAAGTGTGCCTGATACATAGACTTTTGCTCCACCTACGCCACTTATCGAAATATCACAGTCGGTAGATTCAAGTTCGTAGGCATCCAGGCCTCCTGCTCCGGACATACTTACTACCTGGTTGTTTGCCGAACCTTTAAGCTTGATATAGCCTGCACCCGACAATTTAATCTCAAGAGTGGATACATCCAGTTCCATTTCTATTAAACCTGCTCCCGAAAGAGTAAGATTCAGCTTTTCGGAAACCAATGGTGATTCGGTAAATATGGCAGAAACGCCACTATTTGATATCCGCTTTACATTCCGGTATGTAATAAAGATTTTTATCTCTTCCTTGCTACGGATTTTTTTTGTAGAGGAGATATACAATATGCCCTGGTAGGATTCTACTTCGATATATTCAAGCAGATTTTCATCCACATTGATTACCACTTTTGGTTCATTGCCTTTTTCCAGGAATACTTCGTAGTTTCCATTAATAGCAATCTCATCAAAGTCATCCGGATAGTGTGTTTTCACCACCATTTCTCCATTCCCCCGTTTGTATTGCAGGGTGTCGCAAGCATTTAAAAACAGGAGGAAAAGAAAAAATATGACGGTTTTAGGGATTCTTTTTATTTTCATAATTGCGTTATCGTTTAATATGTTCAAGTTACATCCAAATTATTTCAGCAGCAACAGCATTTGATTGCAAATGCAAATTGGTTATTACTTGAGGTTCTTTTAATTTTGACCAGATTTTTTTTTAAAAGAAACGGATGGAAAGAGATCAACTCATATTTGAATTAATAGAGAAAGAACAGTCAAGACAGGAGCAGGGGCTTGAACTCATTGCTTCCGAAAATTTTACATCCCGTCAGGTGATGGAAGCCACGGGCAGTGTTCTTACCAATAAATATGCAGAAGGCTTGCCGGGAAAACGGTATTATGGTGGCTGCGAAGTAGTGGATGAGGTTGAAGAGATTGCCCGCATCAGGGCCAAAGAATTATTCGGAGCTGCATGGGTGAATGTACAGCCGCATTCCGGTGCGCAGGCAAATGCGGCTGTAATGCTTTCCGTTCTTCTGCCGGGCGACAAAATTCTTGGATTTGACCTGTCGCACGGAGGCCATCTGACGCATGGGTCACCGGTAAATTTTTCTGGCAAACTGTATAAACCAGCTTTTTATGGTGTTGAAAAGGAAACAGGCACCATTGACTGGGACCGGGTAAGCAAAATCGCAAAGAAGGAAAAACCCAGGCTGATCATTTGCGGAGCATCTGCTTACAGCCGCGATTGGGATTACAAACGGCTGCGCGAAACTGCCGATCAGGTTGGAGCCCTCCTGCTGGCAGATATTGCCCACCCTGCAGGATTAATAGCCAGAGGATTGCTGAATGACCCGATGGAATACTGTCATATCGTAACGACAACCACACACAAAACATTGCGTGGACCACGGGGAGGGATGATTCTCATGGGAAATAATTTTGATAATCCCTGGGGTATGAAAACGGCCAAAGGCGCCATCCGTAAAATGTCGGCAATACTTGACTCCGGCGTGTTTCCGGGCACACAGGGAGGTCCGCTTGAGCATGTGATCGCTGCCAAAGCGGTTGCTTTTGGCGAAGCGCTGACCGACGACTACTTCTATTATGTGTTGCAAATACAAAAAAATGCGAAAGCATTGGCATCGGCATTCATCGATAAAGGTTATAAGATCATTTCTGATGGTACCGATAATCATATGATGCTCATTGACCTGCGGTCAAAAAATCTGACCGGAAAAGAGGCGGAGAGTTATCTTATCAAAGCAAATATTACCATAAATAAAAATATGGTGCCTTTCGATGATACTTTGCCGTTTGTTACCTCAGGAATGCGTATTGGAGTTGCTGCCATAACCACAAGAGGACTGAAAGAAGAAGATATGCCCAGGATTGCCGGATTGATCGACAAGATGCTTGAAGGTAAAGATAACGAAAACCTGATTCTGGAAACGAAAAACGAAGTAAACACATGGATGAATTCTTTTCCATTGTATGCTGTAACTACTGAAGTATCCTGATTTTTATGAATTTAATTTAGTCATTATAATTCGCACAAGTGGCAAAACAACTTCGACCCCCTAAAACGGAAGAAAATCACGAACATGAACACGAGAAAGAGATGGGATTTCTGGACCATCTTGAAGAGTTGAGATGGCATCTTATCAGGGCTTTTGTTGCTATCCTGGTGTTTGCCATTGCCGCCTTCTTATCGAAAGACTTTGTATGGAATACGGTAATCCTCGGGCCTTCGAGACCTGATTTCATTACTTTCAGGTTACTTTGTAAGGCAGCCGATGCTTTGCAGTTGGAAGTGCTTTGCATTACGGAACTTCCATTTATTATACAGAGCCTGAAAATGACCGGGCAGTTTTCAATGCACATCACATCGTCGGCAGTTCTTGGACTTATTTTCGCGTTTCCTTACGTATTCTGGGAATTATGGCGCTTTATAAGTCCGGGATTATACCGCAAAGAAATCAAGCATGCAAAAGGGGCCGTGTTTTTTGTAAGTTTGTTATTTTTGGTGGGTGTACTGTTTGGTTACTTTATTATTTCTCCGCTTTCGGTAAACTTCCTCTCCCACTATCAGGTTGATCCCAGCGTGGTAAATGAATTCGACATTACATCCTATGTTTCAACCATGACAATGCTTGTGCTGGCGTCTGCCTTTGTATTCCAGCTTCCGGTAATCGTATATTTTTTATCGAAAGTAGGTTTTGTTACACCAAAGGTCATGCGCACATACAGGAAGCATGCAATAGTGGTGATTCTGGTGCTGGGCGCCTTGCTTACACCGCCGGACCCGATCAGCCAGGTGCTTATTGCTTTACCTTTGTTGGGATTATACGAGATCAGCATCTACGTGTCGGCATTTGTATTGCGAAAAGAAAAAGAATCGCTTGAAAAAGCCATTGGTAAACCAAAATATGTAAATTAGCTTTATGAAAATTGCACTTGGAGGTGATCATGTAGGTTTCGAATTTAAATCTGATCTGCTAGAAAGTCTTCGTGGACAGGGACATGATGTAAAAGATTTTGGTACATATACTGATGAATCTGTAGATTATCCTGACTATGTGCACCCGGTGGCGGAAGCGGTAGAAGTCGGCTTATACGATTTCGGACTCCTGATTTGCGGTAGCGGCAATGGGGTGGCCATGACGGCAAATAAACACTCCGGTATCAGAGCCGCATTGTGCTGGACCTCCGAGCTGGCGGCATTGGCACGGCAACACAACAATGCCAACATCCTTTGCATGCCGGCACGGTTTATCAGCCACGAATCTGCTTTGGAAATCGCTGAAATGTTTTTATCATCAAAATTTGAAGGCGGGAGACACGAAAGAAGAGTGAATAAGATCAGTTGTTGATCCGTATATATATGTTCCCTTCTTTTCGATATTGCTGACGTATTACCGGAACCTTATCTGTCAATTTGTCGAAATATTTTTTTGAATCGAACACATACCCGGGCTTTTCGCGTAAGACCGACTTCATTATCAGAGTCAGATACGCATATTGATTCATATTTTCCCACGCATATTGTGATATTCTCCAGTTAATAAAGGGTGTGGCCGGATACGAATGCCTGTAAATACTGATATTGTCACCTAAAAAGGCCACCTTTTTACCTTTGACCATACCCTCATTGTTATGGGGAATTACGTAATATGATTGGAAATCGAAGAGGCTGGAAGGATTGCTGGTCCAGGTCGATTTCCAATTAATCCCGATTATAGCCGTAAGAAGAATAATAAATAAAATTTCAGTGCGGGGTCCTTTTTTGCCCAGGATAAAAAAGAAACTCAAGAAATAGGAAAGCATAGGTACAAATACAAGAAGAACAAATGGATAACGATCTATTTCAAGTAATAAAATGAGGCTGCTCAAAACCAACAATGTAAGCATCATTTGCAATACGCGTGACTGGTAGTTGGTCAGTCTGGCTCTACGTGCAATTCTCAGAATTGCCAGAAGCATATAAAATGCTACAGGTGCTGCAAACACAAGCATAAAATTATAGGAAACTCTATTTCTGCTGGCAAGTGTAAACCAGGGGACCAGGTGATTTGCCAGGAAAAATTCAAGAGTATTTGCAAAATAATAATAAATAACAATGAGTGCAAAAGGGAGTATCCAACCATACAGGATCAGCAGGTATCTTCGAGGTACCGTTGATGAAAATAACATCAGGACGATAATAAAAAATGGTCCCATTGCTGCTAATGGGAAATGAAATAATGCAGCAATTCCAAGATATAATCCGGTGCTCAACAATTTTTCATCTTTTCTGGCCCGGAATTCTATCTGGCTAATCACATTATCGAGGGCAAGAAGCACAAATGTAAGTCCCAGCAACATTGGGGAAAGTGTAAAAAAATCAAAGAATGCCGATGATAACAACGCATAAACAATGGCGGGAATGTAGTTATTTTCATTAAAAATCCTGCCTCTTAACGTGATGGAATTAAAAAGTGCCGCCTGAAAGAATGAAATAAACAGTGCAGGTATCAGATATGCCCACTGAGATCTGCCAAACATCCAGTCAAGAAGCCAGTAGGTTCCGGCTGATAAAGGAGAAATGTAATCCCATATTTCATAATACATCATGAAGCCATCCGACATTCTCTCGCCGGTCAGCATCCACCTGAGTTCCGGCATCAGGATGTCGCCTTCGCCGAACCAAAAGGGCATTCTGCAAATTATCAGAAGTATAAATACTCCGATGAGTCTGTACGGATCGTTAGGCCTGAAAAAATTCAGCATGCTGTGATTTGAAATTTGAAAACGGAAAATACTTTAATCTTGAGAAAAAACTAAAATAATTGTAATATTTGCAAAAGTTGTCCCTTTCTTTTTCCTCTCAAAGACTTGTAATTATGAATGAAAGCAAACGCCAGAAAAAGGTTGCCAGGCTACTCCAGAAAGAGCTTGGAGACATCTTTCAAAAAGACCCGCGAAACATACTCGAAAATGCTTTTGTTACCATCATGGATGTTGGAATTACACCAGATCTGTCAATAGCACGGGTGTACATAAGTATGATGCTTGTGAAAAACCAGCAGGAACTTATTGATAAGATCAATCACAGAAAAAGCGAGATAAGAGGTATTCTGGGCCGCAGAGTAGGCAAACAATTGCGGATTATACCTGATTTGGTGTTTTATATAGATGAAATACAGGAAAATGCCTCCAGGCTGGATGCGCTCATTGATAACCTCGATATCCCTCCTGCTGACGTTGAAGGTGAAATAGATAATAATGATAATTTAAGTTGAATCAGCATCTAATATCGAACTTTTGAACCTTTCTACCTTTATAGCAAAACGATATTTCTGGTCGGGAAAGAAACGAAATTTTATAAATGTAATTTCCATCATTTCCATGTTTGTTGTGGCGGTCGGAACCATGGCACTGATTATCGTATTGTCTGTGTTTAATGGCCTCGAAGATCTTTTAAAATCGTTATACAATACATTCGATCCGGAAATAAAAATTGAAGCGGTTGCTGGAAAGTCGTTTGAGGTTACGCCCGGATTTCTTGACCGGTTAAGTAGTGTGGAAGGTGTTGAAGAAGTTTCTGAGGTTATCGAGGACAATGCTTATGTGCGATATAACCGCAATGAAATGGTAGCTGTAATCAAGGGCGTCAGCGACAGTTTTTTAAAAAAAGAGGCAGTGAAACATGCCATCGTGCAGGGTGAATTAAAGTTTTATGACGACCTCGATACCCGCAATATCGATTATGCCATTATAGGGAGGGGAATTCAGTACATTCTTAATATTGCCCCGAACAATGACTTTTTTGCCTTGCAGATCTTTTATCCGAAAGATATAAAACGGGCAGGTACAAATCCTGAAAAAATGCTCAACCGCGATAATATCATGATCGGTGGCATTTTTGCCCTTGAAAAACAATATGATGAAAAGTATATTTTTGTACCGCTCGAATTCGCCAAAAACCTCCTGGACTACGAAAATAAGCGCACATCACTGGAGATAACTACAAAACCGGATTACAGTGTTAAAGAGGTGCAGGCAAATCTTAAAGCAGCATTGGGCGATTCATTCAGGGTGCTTAACAGCGATGAACAACATGCAATAATCCTGCGTACCATCAAAATTGAAAAACTATTCGTGTATCTCATATTCACCTTTATTCTTGCGGTGTCTTCCTTCAACATTTTTTTCGCACTCAGTATGCTTGCTATCGATAAGAAAAAAGATATCGGCATACTCTATGCAATGGGCGCCAGAGATAAGTTTATACGTTCCATATTTTTAAAGGAAGGCGCTATTATTTCATTTTCAGGAGCTGCAGTAGGTATTACAGCCGGCTTTATCCTTGTATTCCTGCAGCAGCAGTATGGCTTTATTTCCATGGGCCTGCAAACTTCGGTAATAAGTTATTATCCTGTAAAAATGCAACTGGCTGATTTTATATTTACAGCCATTTGTATTGTGGCGATTACCCTGTCTGCATCCATCAGGCCCGCCATCATGGCCACAAAATACAACTCAGTAGATCTACTGTAACACGGTTATTTTCAGGCGCCAAATTTATCCTGTTTGAATGGGTAAAAAATGGTTCAAATCTATTATTTTGCAAGTTGCTTTTTAGTTAGATGAAAGTATCAGCCGCCAAACCGTTCCAAATAATATACTCGCTTTTTCAACACGAGTATCTGGGTTATTTATTTGAATCTTTCGTGGTGCGACTCAATGATAAGGGGAAATTAACACTTCAGCATCAGAACATATCCTCAAAAAATGCTTCTGATTTTTCAGCCGGTCTGGATGAGAATGATTACAAGCTTATAAAGCTTATGGATTCCATGCAACAGGATAACGTGGTCAATCAATTTTCAAAGGTTAAGCAAAATGCCAATGATTTTTTTCAAAAGATTTACCATGAAGGCACAGGTAACAAAGAAGTCCAGAAAGAAATTCACAATTACCTGGAACGCCGTAGATCTGAAATTTTAGACCTGATTGCCGGCAAATTGCTTTTTGAAATGGGGAATGACGGAGAGCCTGCATGGAAAAATGTTGAAATTGTTAATGAAAAAGCCTCTGTATTGTTTCATTTTAGGGTAAATGATAAAAATACACACTATTTCCCCACCATAAAATGCGGGAACAAAAAAGTTAATTTTCAGTACAAAGGTGCATACCTCGTATGCAAAGAACCAGCATGGATGATCGTGGACCGGAAATTATATGGATTTAATGACAATCTTGATGGGAAAAAATTAACGCCGTTTTTAAATAAAAATTTTATAGTTATACCCAGAGATCTGGAAGAAACCTATTATCAAAAATTTGTGGTGCCGTTGGTTGAACAATACAAAGTGTACGCCAAAGGATTTCAGATCAGGATTGTGGAATATGAGCCAACTCCGGTGTTGACATTTTCAGTATTTAATTCATCCTCAGGTAAGAGCCTGCCGTTGTTTGGAAATGGCGATGGAACAGAAAATGTGCAAAATGAAGTAATAATCCTGTTTGAGTTGAGTTTCCGATATGGACGATTCAGTTTTAACAATGAAGGAGCCCATCCGGCATATGTGAAAATGGAAAAGGAGAACGGTATATACATTTTCTATAAAGTAAAAAGAAACTTGCAAAAGGAAAAAGGATACAAGGATGTTCTGCTTGACCTGGATCTCCATTTATACGGTACAAGAAAAAGCATGGATCAACTCAGGGCATTTTCGTGGCTCAACAGGAACCTTGAATACCTCGAAAAAAACGGATTTGTTATAAATCAATCTAACGCCAACAAGAAAAAATATTTTCTGGGAACATCATCCATTGTGATTTCAATAAACGAAAAAATCGACTGGTTTGACGTACGAGCAGTTGTAATGTTTGGCGATTATGAAATCCCGTTCATTGAGCTTCATAAACTCATGTTGAAGAATAAGTATGAGATTAAGTTGCCAAACGGTGAAATTGCCGTAATCCCCGAGCAATGGTTTAAGGAGTATTCCGAACTTTTTGCATTTATGGATGAAGATGAAGGGAAAAATCTTAAGCTCAAAAAACATCACCTGGCGCTTGTAAAAGACCTCGAAGCTGGCGAGCTGGCAAAAGTCTCAATGAACAGAAAGCTAAATAAATTGCGGAATTTTGATGAAATTGATGACATTCCTGTTCCATCGGAATTCAACGGGACGCTGAGGCCTTACCAAAAGGCCGGCTACAACTGGTTGCGTTTTCTGAACAAATACAAATTTGGAGGCTGCCTTGCAGATGATATGGGATTGGGCAAGACCGTCCAGACGCTGGCCATGCTGCAAGCCGAAAAAGAAAGAGGAGAAACCAGCGCTTCACTGCTTATAATGCCTACATCACTTATTTATAATTGGGAGATGGAAGCAGAAAAGTTCACTCCCGGGCTGAAAGTACTGGACTACACTGGTACATTTCGCGAGAAGGATGTATCAAGATTCCAGGATTATGACCTTGTTCTTACCAGCTACGGTATAACCCGCCTCGATATTGATTTGCTAAAACAGTATTATTTCAATTATGTAATCCTCGACGAGTCACAAGCCATTAAAAACCCGGCATCAAATATTGCCCATGCCGTAGGGGAATTAAAATCGAAACACAGACTGATACTTACCGGTACACCGCTTGAAAATTCAACCATGGACCTGTGGTCTCAGATGTCCTTCATAAACCCCGGGCTTTTAGGTGCGCAGTCATTTTTTACCAGGGAATTTCTGAAGCCCATTGAAAAACATGCTGATGAACAGAAAACCAAAAAACTTTTTACCATCATCAAGCCGTTTATT
The DNA here is from genome assembly GCA_022567155.1 of Bacteroidota bacterium. Taxonomy (GTDB): domain Bacteria; phylum Bacteroidota; class Bacteroidia; order Cytophagales; family Cyclobacteriaceae; genus SZUA-230. Next base: position 13,370 of record JADFHN010000027.1, on the reverse strand, counting down.
CTCAGAAGAAATAAAACCCAGGTACTGGACGACCTTCCGGATAAAGTGGAAAACATCCATTACTGCACCATGACATCCATGCAGAAGGAAAAATACGAGGAGGTCAAAAACGTTTATCGCAATGAGCTATTAAGCCATATCGACAAACACGGCCTCAACAAATCACACCTGCTGATCCTGCAGGGTTTAACGAAACTCCGGCAGCTCGCCAATCATCCGATAATGATCGATCCGCAGTACAACGGTGATTCCGGAAAGATGGAAGATGTGTTGCATATGCTGACAAACACGATGGCGGAAGGTCATAAAATTTTGATATTCAGCCAGTTTGTAAAACATCTCTCTATTTTCAGAAAGCATATTGAAAGCCAGCGCATTGATTTTGCCTACCTTGACGGAAGCACGAAAGACCGCAAAGAGCAAGTGGAGAAATTTCAACATGATAAAGACACCAGAATATTTCTCATTTCTCTCAAAGCAGGCGGCCTGGGGCTGAACCTGACAGAGGCGGATTATGTATTTATTCTCGACCCCTGGTGGAACCCTGCAGCTGAAGCACAGGCCATTGACCGTGCGCATCGGATTGGTCAAAAAAATACAGTATTTACATATAAGTTTATTACCAAAAACACTGTCGAAGAGAAGATACTTATACTTCAGAAACAAAAACTACGGTTGGTTGGCGAACTGATACACACCGAAGAAGGGGCGTTTAAAAGCCTTACCCGGGAAGATATTGCAGCATTACTGGATTAATTTCCCGGCCTCAACCTGGTGGTATAGTCCACTACCTTTAGTCATAAAGCCAGGGATTTAGTGTACGCCTTTAGTGTCGGAATGTGTAAATGCAGGTTCGTTTTTATTGCTCTTACTTAATAACTCATTCCTTTCCCGGCTATGGATTTCATCTTCCGCTTTACTGTACTTCCAGCGGTCGTGCGACCACAGCCAGTCTGATGGATTTTCCTGTATCATCCTTTCAAGTTCCGTCACATATTTTTTAAGAATTTCCGTTGAATTCCCATCCATGCTATAGGGAGGTTCAGCCAGTTTGATGATATCAATATGGTAATACCCTCTTTTTTTACGAACCATTTTGGACATAAACACGATTGCATTTTCAAGTTTTGGCACAAATTCAGTTCCCGTATAGTACGCCGTGTCATGCCCGCAAGTCTTAAGCCACACTTTATTATTGCTTATGTGAGGTCGCTGGTCTGCCACCAGACCAATGCCACGCACTTCATTCTTATTCATCGCAATGTTCCGTACAATTTTATCTGCCGGTACCAGTATTCCGCCAAATTTTGACCGGGTTCTCAGCAAAAGTTTATCGAACTTTTTGTTTCGCAACGGCTTATATACACCATACACCCTGTATGGGAAAAGGATCGTTCCCGAAAGCAGCATCCACTCCCAGTTGCAATGATGTGTTGCCAGATATACGGCCGAAAATCCATGGTTTTTGGCTGCTACCAGTTTCTCAATCCCCGAATAGGTTACCCGTTTCATCATCTCCTCCCGGCTTATCGAAATGGCCTTGACGGACTCCATCATTACATCTCCGAAATTTTTGTAAAAACCTTTGATCGTTTTTATTTTTTCTGCCTCGGACATATCCGGAAATGCAATAGAAAGGTTTTTTTCAATTACTTCCCTGCGGTATCTGATGATGTGATAGTTTAGAAGATAAAGTATATCTGAAACTAAATAGAGGACCCAAAAAGGTGCGTGGGACAGCAATCTGATAAAAAACATGTATGCAAAGATAGCCGGATCACTTATCTATGCCAAGCAAACCTGTCGTGTCTTCTTCTTTAGTATATTTCCACCGGTCATACCATCACATCACTCAGGTTTTTGTAAAACCATACATCACTTTTTCCTTTTCTTTGTCTGACATATCAGGAAAGGAAATGAAAAGATTCTTCTTTATCACTTCTTTTTTGTAAGCAATCAGATAAACATTCAGAAATGACATGATATCACTGATAACATAAAGTACAGGAAGTGGAAGGTTGGCAAGTAATTTAATCAGAAACATTTTGAGATATACACATTACAAATTTCGCGGGCTTGATTTTATAAATTACTTTTACCTCAAATAAGTTTAATAAATGGAAGATAAGGTGGTCATTATAACCGGTGGGACCTCCGGAATCGGGAAAGCGCTGGCTTTCGAATTCGGCAGACACGGGTCAAATATTGTAGTTACAGGACGGCGAATTGAGGGGTTGGACGAAACCAGGGCTGCATTGGAAGCAGCCGGAATAACGTGTTTGGCGCTGCGTGCAGATGTAAGCCTCGAGGAAGACGCTAAGAAAATGGTTGAAGAAGTCCTGTATAAATTTAACCGGATCGATGTGTTGATCAACAATGCAGGCATCAGCATGCGGGCATTGTTTGAAGATGTGGAGATAGATGTTATTAAAAAGGTGATGGACATCAACTTTTATGGAGCCGTATATACCACAAAGTATTGTATTCCCCATATTGTGAAAACAAAAGGCTCGGTGGTGGGCATATCCAGCATTGCCGGATACAGAGGTTTGCCTGCCAGAGTGGGCTACTCCGCTTCCAAGTTTGCACTCCAGGGATTTCTTGAGGTATTGCGTACCGAAATGCTTTACAAGGGAGTGCATGTACTTATTGCATGTCCGTGGTTTACCTCCTCACACATCCGGAAGACTGCACTTGGTGCCGATGGTCATGTGCAGGGTGAGTCGCCGCGAAAGGAGGAAAAAATGATGTCCGCAGAAGAATGTGCCCGGCGCATTTACAAAGGCACCGTAAAGCGCAAGAAAGTGCTTATACTGACGTTGCAAGGTAAATTGCTGGTGTTTCTGAATAATATGTTTCCGGGTTTTATGGATAAGATTGTGTACAGACAAATGTCCAGGGAGCCGGGGGCCCCGTTTTCAGTACCTGATTAAGTGCTTACATGAGCTTCGATTTAAGCTGATTGCAATTCGGTAAATTTCCCTATTTTTACGTTATCAAAGTTTATCCCTATGAAAGTTTTCACCTTTTTAAAAGTATCCGCATTAGTAATGCTCTTGCTGGCAGGTTGTACTCCCGGACAGGAAGAGAAAAGGGCAGTAGTTGAAAATGAAAATCCTCCAGCCGAAGGGTTTAATGTTGAAGGTTCTGATCCAAAGGCGATAGTTATCGCAGATAAAGTTATGGAAGCAATGGGAGGTCGCCGGAACTGGGACAATACACGTTACGTTTGCTGGAACTTTTTCGGGGCGAGGGAGTTGATATGGGACAAACAAACCGGCGATGTACGGATCGAATCATACAGTGACAGCACCATTTACATCCTGAATATTCATAGCATGGAAGGCAGTGTGATGAAATATGGGAAAGAAATTACCCAACCTGATTCACTTGCCAAATACCTGGAACGTGGAAAACGTATCTGGATAAATGACTCTTACTGGCTTGTGATGCCCTATAAGCTTAAAGACAGCGGGGTAACGCTTAAACACCTGGGAGAAGATACCACACAAAGCGGACTGCAGGCAGATGTATTGGAACTGAGATTTGAGAATGTAGGCGTAACGCCCGAAAACAAATACAACGTATGGGTGGACCAAGAAACTTCGCTGGTACGGCAGTGGGCATACTACAGCAATGACACGTTAACCGAACCCGGTTTCATCCTGCCCTGGAACGAATGGAAGCAGTATAAGGACATTCTTTTGTCGGGCAATCGTGGCGAACGCGAACTTTCAGATATTATGGTCCTTGATACATTGCCTGAAAACACTTTTTTGACATTTGATCATGTAATACTTCCGGGAGTTGAATAATTTCGAACTTTATCTCACTAATAATATTGTTAAGTTAGCTATTAAATCACAGACACAGAAATACTAACCAGACCAGACTATGAATAAATTAATGAAAACAGGATTTTTAATGCTAATGATTGCCCTTATGGCATCTTGCGGAACAAAAAAGAGCGCTGATGAAACAGAAGCGGCAAATGAAGATGTTTCGGAAGAAAAATTAGGCGCTGACGCTGAGATTACCGAAGGACAATACGTGTTTTTCAGGAATCTGAAAGATGGCGACACAGTTGCATCTCCATTTACAGTAGAGATGGGCGTGGAAGGAATGGAAATAGAGCCTGCAGGCGAACTTGCTAAAAACAAAGGTCACCACCATATTCTGATCAATCATCCTGCAAATGAAAAAGGTACAGTAGTGGCCACCGACAGCACACATATTCATTTTGGTAAAGGTCAGACCGAAACCGAACTCGATCTGCATCCGGGAGATTATATGCTTACGCTTCAGTTTGCTGACGGTTTTCACAGGTCATACGGTGAAAAAATGAGTAAAAGTATCCGGATCACGGTGGCGGAAAAAGAAGAATAGGCAACCAGCGGATGACTTATAGCAGGCTGTCCGCGTGCCATGAAATGTATATGCGGATCATCCGGCTTTCAGCTCATAAATATTCATTGTATCTCCCGGTAATGGTATTAAGCAGGATCAGAAAAATATTTCTGACAACGGGTACTAATTAGTGCCTGTCTTTAAATTAATAACACATTGATTACCAATTAAATACTTGCATAAAAGTGGCCTTTTATGTAAATTTAATAGAAACCTGTGAAAATTCTTAACCAGGCATTACTCAAGTTCACTCGTCCCGGCTGGAGACGAGACCCTGAACTGGCACTTATCGACACCATCATAGAACATTACCCCGAATTTTGAATGTTTTGAGCAAAGAAAGTTTCATTCAACCAAAAACTTTGATTTAGTACTGAAAGTAATTCAGCTCAACAAACATTATCTTGAAAAGAACGAATATATACTGTCAAAGCAATTAGCTCGAAGAGGTACAAGTATCGGTGTTTATGTTGAAGCAGCTTCGGCTGTCCAAAGTCAGAGTCCACAATTCGAAAGCGGCTCCTGTGTTAAACACTTTTAAAATATTGAATCATGAAATAATCATTTTTTTATGTAAATCAGTTTTAACACGACTCAATGAGAAATTTTGAATTAAAAATCAAACTAATGAAGTGAATCCTAAATATCCTTGATTTCGATATCCACCGCTCCTCCGGCTCCTTTGGGATAGCGTATATTTTCAACCATCTCCTGTATATGCATGGGTGGTGCTGGGGTAAATCGTGAAACGGTAAGGGCAACACAAAAATTAGTGATCATAGCCACAAACCCGAAACCTTCCGGAGAGATACCAAACCACCAGTCGGTGATACCTCCTCCACCCAGCAGCCCAAATTTGAATTTGAGAATATAAAATATCATAAGCAACAAGCCGGTAACCATTCCTGATATAGCCCCTTCCTTATTCATCCGCTTGTAAAAAATACCCATAATGATGGCCGGAAAAAAAGAAGCAGCTGCAAGTCCGAATGCCAGCGCCACTACGGCTGCCACAAAATCAGGAGGATGAATACCGAAATAACCGGCAATGAAAATGGCCAGTCCCGCAGCTATCCTGGCTGCCCGCAACTCCCCTTTTTCACTGATATCAGGTTTGATTTGTTTTTTGATCAGGTCGTGCGCGATCGATGTCGAAATAACCAGCAGAAGTCCTGCCGCAGTTGAAAGTGCAGCAGCTAATCCACCGGCGGCAACCAGTGCGATGACCCAGTTGGGGAGGTTTGCAATTTCAGGATTTGCAAGTACCATGATGTCACGGTCAACGTATAATTCATTTTCAGTTTCCTGATTGGCATTCGATACCAGTCGTTCACCCGAGTTGCCACTGCCTTTTATAAACTCAGGTTTGCCTGTGATCGCTGTGCCGCTCATGTATTGAACTTTGCCGTCGTTGTTCTTGTCCACCCACGCCAACAGGCCAGTTTTTTCCCAGTTGCCAAACCATTCCGGCAGCAATTTATACTCCTTGTTATTTACCGATTCGATAAGATTGGTACGTGCGAATGCGGCTACAGCAGGTGCAGTGGTGTAGAGTATGGCAATAAATAAGAGTGCCCATCCGGCCGAAAGCCTGGCGTCTCGTACCTTTGGTACCGTAAAAAAACGAACGATCACATGAGGCAATCCGGCAGTGCCGACCATTAGCGCAGCGGTGATAGCAAAAACATCGATGCGTGATTTGCTTCCGTCAGTGTATGCGGCAAATCCTAATTCTGTATTTAAGCCGTCAAGTTTATCAAGCAAATACATCCCCGATCCGTCCGAAAGGGTTGAGCCGAAACCCAACTGAGGCAAAAAAACACCTGTCATTTGAATGGAAATAAAGATGGCAGGCACCATAAATGCAAAGATCAATACGCAATACTGGGCCACCTGGGTGTAGGTGATCCCTTTCATTCCGCCTAATACTGCATAAAAGAATACAATGCCCATCCCGATTACCACACCAAGGTTGATATCCACTTCCAGAAATCGCGAAAACACTATCCCCACACCCCGCATCTGGCCGGCTACGTACGTAAACGAAACAAACAGGGCACAAATCACAGCCACGGTGCGTGCAATATTAGAATAGTACCGGTCGCCAATAAAATCAGGAACCGTGTACTTACCGAATTTTCGCAGGTAGGGCGCCAGCAGCAACGCCAGCAATACATAGCCGCCTGTCCAGCCCATGAGATACACCGCCCCGTCATACCCCATAAATGAGATCAGTCCGGCCATCGAGATGAAAGACGCCGCAGACATCCAGTCAGCAGCGGTAGCCATGCCATTGGCAAGGGGCGACACGCCTCCCCCAGCTATGTAGAACTCTTTGGTAGTGGTTACCCGCGACCAATAGGCAATTCCAAGATAAAGCGCAAAGGTGAGACCGATAAGAAGATAAGTCCAGGTTTGTACGTCCATGCTAGTCCTCATCTACGTTATGTTCTTTATCCAGCTTGTTCATCAGATGCACATATACGAATATCAGGATAACAAAAATGTATATTGCACCCTGTTGGGCAAACCAGAATCCAAGTTTGAAGCCACCAATTTTTATCATGTTGAGTTCATCGACAAATAAAATTCCGCAACCGTATGATACTGTAAACCAGATCAAAAGCAATATGAGGAGGTAGCGAAGGTTTCGTTTCCAGTATTGCTTAAGGTTCTTATCATTATTCATTATTTTAAGATCATTTTATGTTAAACATTCATCTAACCTGCAACTTTTACTCTGTAACGTAATTATTGTAATCCCGATTTAACATATTATTTTTATTAAACAAAATAATTAATCAATTTGAGTTATGGTCAAGGTTGTATTGGTAACAGGCGGAAACAGGGGCATCGGGTTGGAAATATGCAGGATACTTGCTGCGGCAGGGCATAAGGTAATACTTGGCTCCCGTGATTTGCAAAAGGGGCAAAAAGCAGGTGACATGCTGAAAGGTAAAGTACAGGCGATTCATTTGGATGTAATCAACGCCGGGCATATTCAGGTTGTGGCGTCATTTATCGAAAAAGCGTATGGAAAACTGGATATATTGATAAACAACGCAGGTATTGGCATTGGAAGTAAAGGAGCACCTGATGCCGATTTAGATGATGTAAAGCAGATCATGGAAACTAATTTCTATGGTGCATGGTATGTTTCACAGGCCATGATTCCTTTGTTGAGAAAGAGTAATGATGGTCGCATCATCAACATGAGTAGTGGCATGGGGGCGCTTAACGACCTTACAGGTGGTTATGCGGGATACAGGTTGTCAAAAACCGCACTGAACGGATTAACGATCCTGATGGCAAATGAACTGAACCAGGAGGAAATAATCGTAGTTGCCATGTCACCGGGCTGGGTTCGCACAGATATGGGTGGCGCCGGAGCCCCAAGAACGGTGGAACAGGGGGCTGAAACCGCTGTGTGGCTTGCAACAGCGTCAAGAGCTGACATTGAAACAGGCAAGTTTTACCGTGACCGGAGAATTATTTTGTGGTAGTCAGCCTGTTTGGTTTGCCAATCCAGATTTATTCCTTTGGAGTTCCTGCTTTTGCAAGATATAATTGATATTCAGGGTTAAATTTTTCTATACTTTTTTCCCGGTTATTTCGTAATTTGACAGGATAAATAAGAAATAATAAATGAAATAAAATGAAAAATAATCAAACCAAATCCGTGCGTCTGTCAACATTTATGGTATTCCTGTGTTCCATTGCATTCGTTTCTTCTAGTATGGCCCAGCCGGTTGTGACGGCGGAAGATTATGCCCGTGCAGAGAAGTTCCTGGCAGCTTCCACATCCAGACTTGTATTCAACGTAAACATCAGGCCCACGTGGATCGATGACGACCGGTTCTGGTACCTGCAAACGTCGCCGGAAGGAAAGCAGTTTATTCTTGTGAATGCAGGAAATCAGGAGTTTGAGCCTGCGTTTGATCATAAAAAACTAGCCGATGCCTTATCCGCTGCCACCGGCACATCTTATACCTCCCTTAATCTGCCATTCCGCCGGTTTGAATTCACGAATGATGGAAAATTAATCGTCTTTAATGTAAAAGGACAAACCTACATGTGCGATACGGGAGAAGTGCATTGTGAACTTCTGGATTCATTCAGATACAACGACCCCGATGCAGTTATTTCACCTGACGGTAAACATGCTGCATTCATTCGTGAAAATAATCTCTGGAACAGAAATCTTGAAACCGGCAAAGAAACACAACTTACGTTTGATGGAGAAAAGGATTTTGGGTATGCCACCAACAATGCGGGTTGGATTAAAAGCGACCGGCCTGTTTTGCTGTGGTCGCCCGACTCCAAAAAGATTGCCACGTTTCAGCACGACGGTCGTGGAGTAGGGGATATGTACCTGGTATCCACTAATGTGGGCCATCCTACATTGCATGCATGGAAATATCCCCTGCCTGAAGACAGTGTGATCTTCCGCATACACCGTGTGGTGATTCACCTGGATGGTCCCCGCATGGTCAGGCTGCAGATGCTCCCCGATCAGCACCGCTCAACGAATTGTGATCATATCATTTGCCGTGGTGGTGGATTCTCAGACATCGAGTGGAGTGAAGATGCTACCCAACTCGCGTTTGCATCCACTTCACGAAACCATCAGCATGTAACGCTACGTATCGCTGATCCGGAAACCGGGACAGTGCGGGATGTAATGGATGAAACCGTGGATACGTTTTTTGAATCGGGATACCGGAAAGTGAACTGGCATGTGTTGTTTGCGTCCGGTGAAGTAGTCTGGTTTTCTCAACGCGACGATTGGGGGCATTTGTACCTGTACGATCTTAAAACAGGCCGTCTGAAAAGCCGGATTACTTCGGGGGACTGGAATGTGCTTCAGATTCTACGAATCGATGAAACGGACCGAACCATATTTTTTACCGGGGCCGGGCGGGAGCCGGGAGACCCTTACTTCCAGTATTTATATAGTGTAAATATGGATGCGTTGGGTCAAACTACACGTCCTGAATCGGAAATCAGCATAGAACACATGCAGGTACTCACCCCTGAAAATGCAAACCATACGATCTATCTATCGCCAGGCGGTCATTTTTTTGTTGACAGCTATTCTACTCCGGTTGAACCGCCTGTAACCGTGCTGCGTGATAAGCAGGGACAGCAACTACGCACAGTGGAGAATGCGGATATCTCGCAGCTTGTGGAGACCGGCTGGAAACCGCCCGAACCTTTTACGGTAAAGGCGCGTGACGGGGTGACCGACCTCTACGGGCTTATGTTCAAACCGGTTGATTTTGATCCTTCGAAGAAATATCCCGTGATCAATTATATTTACCCGGGTCCGCAGACAGGCAGTGTGGGCAGCCGCAGTTTTGCCGCATCACGTGGCGACAAACAATCGCTTGCAGAACTGGGATTTATTGTAGTGGCATTAGACGCCATGGGAACTCCCATGCGATCGAAGTCATTTCATGCCTTTTACTACGGAAATATGGGCGACAACGGCATACCGGACCAGATCGCAGGGATGAAGCAGCTTGCAGGGCAATATTCATGGATGGATCTTGATCGCGTGGGCATTTACGGGCACTCAGGAGGAGGTTTTGCATCCACTGACGCTATTCTGCGCTACCCCGATTTTTTTAAGGTGGCAGTGAGCGGCGCAGGTAACCATGACAACCGCAACTATGAAGATGACTGGGGAGAGAAGTGGCAGGGCCTTCTTAAAACCAATCCTGATGGCTCCACCAATTACGACAATCAGGCCAACCAGCTTTTGGCAGGCAATCTGAAAGGTAAACTTCTGCTTGCCCACGGCACGCTTGATACAAACGTACCGGTTTACAATACGTTGCTGGTAGTTAATGAACTGATAGCCGCCAATAAGGATTTTGACCTGATTCTGTTTCCGAACAGAGGTCATGGTTTTGGCAACGAGGCATACATGATGCGCCGGCGCTGGGACTATTTCGTCAGGCATTTGCTGGGCGCTGAACCACCCAAAGAATACACGTTTAAGGTAAATACTTCACAGCGATGATAGATCAAGATAAATAAACAATAACATTTTCTCTGGAAATTGCATTGTGAAAAGTGACGTACAAACTGATTTTCAAGATAAAATCCTGTAATATGAAAAATGAATTGATTGTAAAAAAATCCATTAAAGTAAATGCCAATATTTCAGCTGTGTGGGATGCACTGACCAATCCTGAAATGACAAAAAAATATTTCTTTGACTGTGAAGCTATTTCAGACTGGGAAACCGGTAGTGTGATCGAGTTCAAAATGGAAAAAGACGGGGAAACAATAGTTGTCGTAAAAGGGATTATTCTGAACATAGAAGAAGAAAAATTACTGCAGTATTCGTGTTTTTCACCGGATACGGAACAAGATAAGTCAACACACACCATTGTAACATATGAATTGGCTTCAGAAAACGGAAATACGCTACTGACAGTTACGCAGGGAGATTTTGGCAAGAATGAAGCCGGGTATCAGCATACCGTGACAGGCTGGGATGCTACACTTAGCGGATTGAAAGCCTTGCAGGAAACTCCTCAACGGCCAGACGGCAATATTACCGGAATAGAAAACTGAAAATATTAGTCGGAAGCCATAAGTCCGAAGTCGGTAGCCCGGAATTTGAAGATGATTTACTTATTCTCAGTGGTCTTTTTTGAATCCTCTGAAGTCATTTGTGCAATAACTTTATCCTCATCATATTCGAATCTGTAAGTCTGAATATCCTTGAACCCGAAATTCGATAGTGAATCCTCTGAGGTCCTCTGCAAAATAGCTTATTAAATTTGAAACCCGAAAATCAGGAGAAGAGCTGAAATCAAATGAGCTTATATTTTTTTGCCAATGGTGCAAACCGGGGATCATCCTGAATGGATACCCATAATAGATCAGAGCTGATGTACAAACTACCTACGTTTTGTTCAAATGCTTTTTCAAGGTGATAAAACACGTTATCCAGATCATTTAATCCAAGATAAATGACCGCATAATCCATGTCCAGGATCACTTCATCATCAAGGGATTTTCGTTTATCAAGCCTTTTTATCAGTTCATTTGCTTTTTCCGTTTTGCCTGTTTTACCGTAAACATAGCCAAGTCCGGAAAGCCCTTTGAGTTTAGAACTCGTTTGTTTATGATATTTTTTAAAGGTATTGAGAGACTTGCTGATGTCACCCATAAAATAGTATATCCATCCTTTTTTTTCTGTTGCCATCCTGAACGAAGCATCCATTTCCAGCACCTTGTCAATTTCAGCCATAGCATCATCCAGACGATTCATATACATATAAATATCAGCAAGGTGAATTATTTTATTCAGTGATAACGGATCAATATTTAGTGCCGTTTTTATTTCTTTCAATGCGCTTTCAAGATCTCCAACAACGCATAAGAACATACTGAAGTAATGATGTGTTTCAGCAAGTTTTGGATTTAATTCAAGTGCTTTTTCGAAGAATTTTCTGGCAACTGATCTGTTTTTTTCATATAAAAATTTAACCATTGCAATAGCTGATACACTGTCAGCTTCATTTCCGGCAAGTTCTATCGACTTTTTAGCATTTTCTAATGCTTTTGGAAATGCGATATCGGGCCTGGAATTCCCGCTTACAGCAAGAAATATATAACATCCTGCAAGGGCTGCATAGGCAGATGAAAAGGAAGGTTCCAGGTTTATAGCTTCTTCAAAATAAGTTATAGCTTTTCTGACATTTTCGGGCGACCATTTATTCCAGTAATACTTACCCTTCAAAAACAGGTTGTAGACCTCAATATTATCTGTGGGTTTTTTTACCAGAGGTTTCTGATGCGATTCTAAAGAGAGCTCTATCCGGAGATGGGAGGTTATGGTTTTACTGATCTCATCCTGGAGGGTAAAAATATCTTCCAGATCCCTGTCGAATGTTTCAGACCAAAGATGATATCCATCCACCGCACTGACTAATTGTGCAGAAATCCTCACCTTGCTTCCTGCCTTTCTAACACTCCCTTCCAGCACATATTCAACATTGAGTATTTTTCCTATTTCACGTATATCCACCTCTTTCCCTTTGAATACAAATGAAGAAGTACGAGCCGTTACTTTCAGGTCTTCAACTTTCACCAGGGCATTTAAGATTTCCTCGGTAATCCCATCGCTAAAATATTCATTTTCAGGATCTGTTGACATATTAGTAAATGGCAATACAGCAATGCTCCTTTGTTTTGGACTTCCTTTTCCTACCATATCCTGTTTATCGGGAACATTCAGTGGGGAATTCGTTATCGCAAATATCTCGACAGGTTGTACCACATTTTTTAATTCAAACGAACCCAGGAATTCCGTGGAAAAATTGGATTGGTTTTTAATGTCGTCATGAAGTTTCCCTGATACCAATACAGCCCCTGAAATTGCCATGGACTCTATTCTTGAGGCCACATTGACGCCGTCCCCATAGATTGCCCCATCCTCATCTTTTACGATGTCTCCAACATGCAATCCGATACGAAGATTGACTTTCCCTTTGATCCTTTCCTGGACGGCAATGGCACATGCAACCGCTTCTATCGAACTATTATATATGGAAAGCGATCCATCTCCGTAATACTGCATGATTTTGCCATTTCGTTTTTCAGTTTCTTCTTCTAATGCCTTTCGGTGCAGATCACATAGTTGTTTAGCTTTTTTCTCATCCTGCTGCATCAGGCGGGTGTAACCTTCCATGTCGGTAAACATGATCGCTGCTAAAGTACGTTCGGGCATAATTAGTAAAAATCTGAATACTAAAATACAATATACAGGGGATTCAATATGAGTTACCAATATAAGCCTAAAGCCCGAAGCAAGAAATTTGAGTCCGTGGCAGTTCCGAAGCCCAAAGCTTCCCCTCCTGATAGCTATCGGGAAGGGGGAAACGATGGGCAGCGTTGAAGCTTTCGGTTTTGGTTTTGAATTTCGGGATAACTATTCCACAAAA
>JADFHN010000159.1 GCA_022567155.1 Bacteroidota bacterium | reverse complement strand
TGTTCTTTTTGCCCCGGACTGCTTTAAAAAATACTCACGTAGCTATGGCTATGCTCATATTTTTTGCATTGTCCGGAATAAAAATTTCAGCGACTTACCCGACACAATACGATTGACACGACACTAGGTTTATAATTTAGGTATATGCATCCTGTAAATATTAACCGAGTAGTAAGTTACAGATTCTTCCCACGCCGTGGCGTGGTCAGAATGACGGCTCCTATTTGTAACAGCCCCGGTCAAACTATACAAACCCTGGGCTTTAGCCCTTAACCTTTATACTTAATGAAACCATTTTTCTCAATATAATTGGGCTAAAGCCCATTCAGTATTATTCGTTAACGTCCACGCCATAAATGACGTGGTTAGTCACTCATACATATTCAAAAGCATATATCTTGTACGACCAAAACGGATATACCTATAAAAATTAAACCCGGATCACATCAGAGAAACCTTCTCTTTATTAATCCGGGTTTATTTTACTGATTATCACTTTATTAATTCCTAAATATAATTTTCCCGGTAAGGTCTTTGCGGCCATTCTCATGGCTCACGCTCAGCTTGTAATAATACATCCCTTCTCTCATACGCACGCCTGCATCATTGTCGCCTCCCCAGCTAATGGTATGGAACCCGCTCTCCATTCTCCTGTCCAGCAGCGTCCTTACCTGCTGCCCCATCGCATTATATACCGTGGCTTTCACCGTATATATACCATTACCCGAAGGTAGGGTAAACGGTATAACCACTTTTTCTGTAAACGGATTCGGATAGGCATACCCCAGCGTTATTCCCGCCGGCTGAAGATTCTCCTTCAGCCAGGCCTCATCCCCGTAATATATCCTGAACCTGCGGCTTTCCGACAGGTGAAAATGATATTCGGTAGCCTCCCGCATGTTCACCACTTTCTCGCCTGCCACATCATACAGCATCAGCTCTATGGCATTGTCACCAAAGTAGCTGTTATCCCAGCGCAGCGCCGCCCTGCCCGGTGCATACGAGGTCACCGCCTCAAACTCCCACACATGCCCTGGTGTGGTGGTTACAAAATCCTTCGATATCCGTTCGGTAAACGCCGGGTTCAGCGAGTTGAACTCCAGGTAGTCGTTCAGGTATGGCATGGCCAGCAAATCGTACTTGTCGCGCCCGTCTTTCGCATCCGGACGCATCCCCACCGCTGCTACTTCGTACCCGGTGGCAGCGATCTCCAGGTCGATAGGTACCTCCCACGTTTCGGCATCCAGCGGCCGGGTCCTTGTCCGGGCCCGGGTGGCCAGCCGCGCGGTCTGGGCACTGAATGGTATCTCGATGGTAAACGGTTCGTTTGACTGTACAAACGCTCCTTCCGTTTTCCCCAGTGTGGTGTTGCCCCGGTTCTGGAATGATCCCGTATAGAAGGTCAGGCCCGATATATCCCCGCTTGTGATCGTGCCCTTCGCTATGTTATGGTCGATCACCGCCTGCCACGATATCGCAAAGTTGTACGGGTTGCCTATCAGGTTCAACCCGCTTCTCAGCGTCATCGTAAACGGACTCGAATTGCTCGCCTGCACCGCCGGACCCCCAAAATTAAGGTCCACCTCACCACTCAGGTAGATCAGCCAGAAGCCTTTCCCCGCAGCCAGTCCCGATGAGGTCGAACGCAACTCGCTGTTCTGGCCGCTGGTGTACTGCCACACCCGGAATTTCTCATCGTCCACGCCCGATACCCCAAATACCGAGCTTATCGTGGCATTTCGTACCGGTACACTGAATAGCCGGTAATCCGTCTCAACCGGATTGGTACTGCTGGCCACCGGTGTTACACCGGAAATACGCAGCGCCCCGCTTCCAAACACTGTGGATATCTTTGCCGGGAAAGGCGATGAACTGCCAACATTGCCCACCGCATCACTGACTGCAAAGAAATACTGCACGCCTATGGCATCGAAGTCGCTGTCGGTGAAGGTATGGGCAAATACACCCGCCGAAACTTCATCCGGTATCACTACCGTATACTGGCCGGCATCGAAATCGTCGGTCACCTGCGTGATCTTTGCAAATGCAAACCCTACCGTACTGATGCCTACATTGTCGGTGATGCTTGCCTGGATGGTTACCCCTCCGGTGCCCAGCTCGTAACTTGACGCCGGGGACAGCAACGTGATTACCGGGCTTTCCGTATCTCCCGATTCTACAAAGATTTCATCGGTTATATCGGTATTAAAATCCTCATCATCTTCTATAATCTCATCCAGTGGATCCACCACCGCGATCAGGAAGAAAGAACCTGGCATATTGGGCGCTGTCACCATATTGCCCGGCAGGTTTTCAAAGCTCCCTGCATTTATTGCATTGATCGATACCATGGTTAATAGTTCATCTCCTGAATCCCATATCAGGTCGGAAGAGGCATAAAAACCCACGCCGTTAGCCGTAGCTACCGATCCTGCGGTTCCAAGGTTGGACACGGTCACCGATACCACCATCTGGTCGCCCCCTGTAATGGGTGTAAACTGATCAAACATCGATACCGGGGTGATGTCCGTAATGGCCACTTCCAGGTCGGGTAGCGGAGTGATTACATTGATCGTATAGTCTTCGGTCTCGCCATAGTCATAAGAGCCACAACCAGTGATCTCCGCCAGGTCGGTCGCTTCCATTACCACTACCCGCAACACATAATTGCCGGCTGGCACATCAGGTATCTGGTAAAATGCCTCACCGAAATAAAATTGTGTGGCGATCGAATCTGGTAATATGCCCCCGGAGGCTATAAACTCTTCAATCTCATTAAATGCACCATCCTGGTCCCAGTCAACATACATCTTTACTCCTTTATCAACTTCACCGTCACAGGTTCCTATCTGAAACCCTACATCTACAAGCTGTCCAACTACTACATCGGTGGACAGATCGGTGAAATTCGTGTATGTAGTACATTCCAAAGGATCCGTGTTTGTAATATTGTCCAGGTCATTAAATATTACCCGCTCCAGCCGGGAATTCTCTACATTTAAGGCAAATGATGTACATACATTTGATATGGCCAGATGGATATCATTGGTATTCAACGTCAGATCGGGCGCTGTTGAATTGGTGATCTGCACCGTGTAGGTGCCCTCCTCATCGGCCTGGAAGTCAAAAATATCAAAGGTGGGTACAATCGTATTCCCAATGAAGCTGCCTTCTAAAAACCAGTCGTAGCTGCTGCCCGCTACCCCTTCATCAAAACGCAGGTCTATTGTATAGTCCGTACCCTGTGGTACCAGTATATTTTTCTCCTTGCCTGCATTCTGCTGCGGCGCATACGTGAACGCGCTGGAAGCAACACCCAGGTTGGGGATAATGTCCTCCAACGTAAGCATGTTGTCTTCAATAAGAATATCGGTCAGGTTCAGTAATCCAGACAGGTCCGGGAAACTCGTAAAATCATTGTCAAATACTGAAATGATCCGAAGATTGGTGAATGTGGCTATATAA